>NZ_UCNJ01000018.1 GCF_900473965.1 Synechococcus sp. UW179A
CGAGACAGCCTGAGGCTGAAGTCTCTAAGAGATTCAGCTTGAGCTGAATCGGAAAGCCCCCTCTCACGAGGGGGCTTTTTGTTGGCTACTCCTTCCAGGGCGCATGCAAGCCATGCTTGTTCGTTTCTCCAAGTCTGTTGGCTTGTTTGGATTGAGATCCTGAGACTGGATAATTGATTGCAATGTTTAATCATGAAATCTCACAAAAGGTTACTTTGAATATTTTTGGGCTAGCTTGAGTTCAGAGGAAGAAAGTCAGTGCTGAAGGTCCTTGGATTTAAAAAACCGATATCCAATCAAATCAAGCCTTTGCTTGGCATCAATTCAGGCCCAACTCCGTTTGGTCAAGGAGAACCTAATTTTGCCAATGTCTCCAAGCAGTATCAGCAATTAGGGATTGAAAGCATCCGCATAGAAGACCTGTCGAATGGAACTTTCGATGTGATGTACTTTTTCCCAGATCAACAAGCTAATCCTGACGACCCTTTGTCTTATCAGTGGAGGCAAACTGACGAAAATTTTCGGGATATTATTGATCTAGGAATGGATCCTTTTGTTCGCGGAGGCCTGAGCTGGCGCAACATGGTCAGCTGGGGAGCGTATGGATTGAACGAGCCAACCGGTTACCCCGGATATGGCCCCTTCTGGTCAGGTGAAAGGCCGCTTTCGACAACAATGTTGGACAAAGGCGTCGAAATTTTTGAAAAACTCCTTGAGCGCTACACAGATGAAGACCTGTGGGGATTTAATCCTTTAGAGCATGGTTATTTTGAAATCTGGAATGAGCCGCAGATTATTGGCATTAACACTGAGATGCAGGGGGTTGATTCTCCCACGCCATACAATAAGAGCGAATTTGAATATACAGAAGAGTTCCCAAGTTACTCATGGGATGGAACGCCAGAGGAGTTTTATGAATTCTTTGCTGACACAGCGATAAGACTCAAGGAATTACACCCGGAAATTAAAATAGGTGGTCCTGGTATTCACAATGTCGGCTTGGGTCTTCCTTGGACGACGGATTCAGAATATATGAATACGATCGGTGTTGAGTGGACTGAAAATTTTCTACAGTATCTAAAGGAAAGAGAAGTTGAACTGGACTTCTTTAGTTGGCATTACTACGGCACAGACCCGCAAGATTATATTGCGATGCACGACAAAGCTCATCAACTTTTGGTTGAGTATGGATATAGCGATACTGAACAGATTTTGTCTGAATGGAACACATCATTTGACTCTGGCAATGCCTCAACGCCCTTGGGGGCTGCTCAGGCCAGTGCCATTTGGATGGCCCTTCAAAATGATGCACCGTCTATCGCCAATGCCCATTTTTACCGTGGCGCTGATGGTCCGTTTGTTCCTGACGGCAACGGATTCCCGATTTGGATTGACAGCGAAGGGGCTTCTCCATATCAAAATAATTTTGGTGATTATGGCGTCGGCCTCATGACGTCGGATGCGTCTTTCAAGGCCAGCGCCTATGCCTACCAATCTTGGGCTGATTTGGCACGGCGTGAGAATGTTGATCTTGATTCGTTCTACTCGTCACAGCCTGGTGAGAATGGACTTTATGTGTTGGGTGGATTGCAATCAGGTGAAAAGGGTTCAGATCTACGTGTGTTGTCCACTTACTTACCCGTCGATTCTGATGACCCTCAGGAAATTATCGTTGATACAAAGGCAATGGCCAAGAAGTTTGGTCTTGCTCCTTCGTCAGTTCAGATTCTCACGCTTCCCGATGCTTTTGGTGGTTTTTCGGAAGTCGATCCGGATGATGATGGAAAGTATGTATTGCCATCTAATGAGCTCGTGTCTATTCAATTTGAAAGCCAAGACTTTGAGGCTGATATGTTGACAAATTGGGCTCCAGAGCCTGGCTCGTTTGATGATGAGAACCTATATGTCTCTGTTCTGGAGGGGGATCAGCTTGTGGGTGATTTAGCAGCCAATCAATATGCAACATGGATGCTCATTGAAGGAGATGATTCCGATAACTTCAGCTTGGATTCGCATAGCGGCCGTCTGCTGTTTGAATCTGCGCCTGACTTTGATCGACCTAGTGACGCCGACAAAAACAATATCTATAAGCTTGCTGTTAAAGCTTTGTCGGATCAAGAAACGATTTTCCAGAATATTTATGTTCAAGTCGTCGACAACATGAAGCAGGATGGGTCTGAACTACTCCTCGATAACAGTTTTTTCTGACAAGCCTATGTTTTGACTCGATTATTGACCGCTTACTTCAGGGTTGCCTATCCCCCTTGTTGATATTTTTTTGCTCAATGTTGATGATCGCCTGGTCTCAGGCCTGACGCTTCGCTGCGATTTCTTGTAACGCCCCCTCTAAGAAGGGGCTTTTTGTTGCCTTCTGCTCAGTTCAGCAACACGTTGCGTCGCCAGGAGAAGCCACCAGGTGATGTGGGGCGACAACCCAAACGTGCCTATCAAGAAACCAGACCCATTGAGCCATTCATGGACATCAACCAGGTGGCGCCGCAGCTGATCGGCCAATCGCTCTGGAGCGGATGGCTCATGTTTTGGGCAACGCTGTGGCCTCTGGTGCTCGGCTTCTGCCTCTCGGGCTTGGTGCAGGCCAGTGCAAGCCGCAAGGCCATGGAACGCGTGATGGGATCACACAAGCCGGGAGCGATTCTGCGCGCCTCAGGGCTGGGCATGGTGTCGTCGTCATGCTCTTACGCCGCCTCGGCCATGAGCAAAAACCTCTTCGCCAGAGGTGCCGACTTCATCACGGCCCAGGTGTTCATGGTGGCCTCCACCAATCTGGTGCTTGAGCTCGGACTCGTGCTGATCGTGCTGCTGGGCTGGCAGTTTGCCGCAGCTGAGTTCATCGGCGGTCCACTGATGATCATTCTGCTGACGTGGTGGGGAACCCATCTGTTCCCTGTTCGCCTCACGCGTCCGGCCCAGGAGAGGCTTCGAGAAAGCGCCATCGCCAATGCCGCGGACGACGGGTTGTCCAAACCGGAGCGTCTTGGCAGCAGGCTTCGCTCACCAGCGACCTGGGCCAACGCCGCCAGTTATGCGCTGGCCGATCTGACCATGCTGCGCAAAGAGCTGCTGATCGGCTTTGTCGTCGCCGGCATGCTGAGCGCCCTGGTGCCGGACACTCTCTGGCGGATTGTGTTCATGCAGAACCAGGGGGTCTGGACGTCAGTCCAGAACGCCTTGATTGCCCCTCTAATCGCCATCATCAGCTTCGTCTGCTCGGTCGGCAACGTCGCCATGGCTGCAGCTTTATGGACGGGTGGCGTGTCCTTCGGTGGTGTGATCGCGTTCATCTTTGCGGATCTGATTACGTTGCCGCTGCTGTTGATCTACAGGAAGTACTACGGACCGCGGCTGGCTCTGCGCATGCTGCTCGGTCTTTGGCTCTTGATGTCCATCAGCGGCCTGGTCGTTGAGGGTCTGTTCCGGGTCACAGGACTGATTCCCTTGACACGAATCAATGCTGGGCAAACCCTCTCGATCGGCTGGAACAGCACCACATGGCTCAATCTGGTCGCCCTCAGCATTCTGGCGATGGCATGGTGGCTGGCTCACAACAAGGAACGCTTCGGAGGCGGTGCCGGATATGCCCTCGATCCCATCTGCGGAATGCAGGTGGAAAAAGCCAATGCACCCGCGACGCGACAACGCGACGGCAAGCAATTCTGGTTCTGCTCCGATCACTGCGCTGAGCACTTCGATCAGCAAGGCGAGCCAGAACCGAAAACCACCTCTGAGGTCGGCCAGGACAACTCTAAAAACGCTTCCAAGCCATACAGAGATCCGATCTGCGGTATGGCTGTTAACCCTGAGAAGCCGGGGAGCCGGCGTGAACACGCCAAGGAGACGATTCTGTTCTGTAGCTCACGCTGCGCGCAGCATTTCGACGCAGAGCCCGCGAAGTACGTGGAGGAGACAATAGATCCGATCTGCGGGATGCAGGTCCACATCAAGCCCTCCACGCCACATCGACAAAGAGGTCAAGTGCATGCATGGTTCTGCAGCAGCCATTGCGCCGAAACCTTTGATTCCCGAGAGGCATCAGCCTGAGGCGATCTCGCCGGTGCTCCAGTAACGAACACGCGCCGGATGCGATGTGATGTAGTCGTCAACAGCGGCCTCGGCCGTCTGCTCATTGGCCTGCAGCAGCAGGTCCGACATCTCCTGATCAGGCAGATGGAAACGCGTGAGGAAACCGGCCACATCCTGCATCTCCAGATCCAGCTCAGGACGACCAAGCGCATGAATCCACTCGATACCGCCGAACACGCGTTGCGGATCCTGCAGAAAACGCAACTTGTAACGAGCGAACATCCAGTGGGGTGTCCAGCTGGTGACCACGACCCAGCGTTGCTGACGCATGGCCTGATCCAGCACCGCCGTCATTGCAACACTGCTGGACGCCACCAGCTCCAGATCATTGAGGCGATAACTCTTGAGTGCTTCGACCGAGGCCTGATTCAGACCCGAACCGGGATCGATCCCCTGCACGCGATTGTCGAAGCGGGCCGCCAGGGAACGATCGCGTAAATCAGCAATGGAGGTGAGATCCGCAGCAGGCACATAATCCGGAACCACCCAGCCCAGACGGCCTGAATACATCGAGCCAAAGTCGACGACCCGATCACGCACCCGCCTGTAATAGTCACGATGCGTCAACGGCAACCACGCCATCAGCATCAGATCCAGATCACCACGGGCCAGTGAGGCGTACTGAATGCCGATATCGGCAAGAACACGCTCGACCCTCACGTCGTAAGCCTGCTGGATCACGGTCTGAGCGATGAGGCTCACCACCTCAGCATCAGCCCAGGGTGACCAACCAAGGCGCAGTGTGGGTCGTGCGGATGCCGAACCGGGCAGTGAACGGCGAGGGGCCTCCACACCTTCCTCCCCCGAGGAGGCTGAAGAACTCAGCGGGGGGAAGGAGCACTGAGCTTGACCAGACTTGCAGCGGAGATCCCCGCGACCCCAAGGCCTCCGAGCAGAAAAGCTCGTCGTCGGATCTGTCGAGCGCTCATGAAGCCCTCCACAGAGACATCCAGGCGCGCAATCGCTCTTGAAGTGATGATCCACGACGACCGGCAAAGCTCTGACTGAGACGGTCGAGGATCACCGCCAAAATCACCACGGCGATCCCTCCTTCAAAGCCCATCCCCACATCAAGCTGCTGAATTCCACGCAACACGACATCACCGAGACCGCCACCCCCGATCATCGAAGCGATCACGACCATGGAAAGTGACAACATGATGGTTTGGTTGACCCCAGTCATCACGGTGGGAACGGCATTGGGCATCTGCACCTTCCAGAGCAACTGGCGATCACTACAACCAAAGGAGCGACCGGCTTCGATGAGGTCATCAGGAACCTGAACGATTCCCAGGTGCGTCAGACGGACCACCGGCGGCATGGCAAAAATCAGGGTGGCCAGGATCGAAGGAACCGCACCCGTGCTGAACAACATCACAGCTGGAATCAGATAGACAAAAGCCGGCATGGTCTGCATCAGATCCAGGCAAGGACGCACCAGCCTCCAGACCAGTCGGAAGCGTGCCGAAAGAATGCCCAGAGGGAGGCCGATCAGCAGAGCAAGGCCTGACGCAGTCAGCACAAGCGAGAGGGTGGTGATCATCTCGCTCCACAACGCCATCGAGAGCACAAGGTTGAAACCGAGCAAAACAAACAGAGCAAAACCCCCATTGACTCGCCAGAGCCCAAGCGCCGCGGTGATCAGAGCGAACAACCAGGCTGGCGGCCACTCCAGCAACCACTGGGTGACGGAGACCAGGGCCAAGACCGAAGCCTTGATCACATCAAACAATCCCTGGGCATTGGCCAACAGCCACTCAACAAAGAAATCAATCGCCTGACCAAGCCAACCGGCTTGATGGGCAGCAGCCAGGATCAGCGTCACGCGCTTGCCTCCATTGCGAGCAGCAATTGACGCGGGCTGATCACGCCCAGCAGCCGCTTCTCGTCATCCAGCACTGGCACTGGCTCAGAACTGTTCGCCACCACATCAATGGCTTCTTTCACAGATGTTCCGGCTGACAACGTCTTGATGGCTGATATGTCGAACCAGCCGCGGCCTGCTCGCAAAACACCACGCAAATGCTGCTGACGATCGGTCACATACACGGTGATGTCTCCTTGGTCAGGCAGGAGTTCGTCCAGATCACACACCCGCTGATGGAGAGGAGGCTGCGCAATCGACTCCACTGTCAGAACCGACGCCACATCGACGTCGCGAAAAAAGCGTTTGACCTCATCATTGGCTGGGTGATGCAGCAACCGCTGCGCGGTATCGCACTGCAGAAGTCGCCCGTCCTGCATCAAGGCGATCCGGTCACCGATCCTGATCGCCTCATCGAGATCATGGGAAATGAATACCACCGTGCGACGCTGCTCTGCCTGTAGCTCCAGCAACAGATCCTGCATGTCTTTACGGATCAAGGGGTCCAGTGCGGAGAAGGCCTCATCCATCAGCAAAATCGGCGGGTCAAGGGCCAGGGCTCTGGCCAGACCAACCCTCTGCTGCATTCCCCCAGACAACTCGCGTGGGCGTTTTCGGGCCTCTGCGGCCAGCCCTACACGCTCAAGCGCCTTCATGGCACGATCGATCCTCGGCTTGCGGGGCATGCCCGCAACCTCGAGTCCAAAAGCAGCATTTTCAAGCACGCTGCGATGGGGGAAGAGCGCGAACGACTGAAAAACCATCGCCATCTGATGACGGCGCAGCTCCGCCAGCTGCTGTGTCGTCATCGCGCTCAGCGAAAAGCCCTGGACAGTCACCTCTCCCTCGCAGGGAGAGATCAGACCATTCAACATTCTCAGCAGAGTGGATTTACCTGAACCGGAAAGACCCATCACCACAAAGATCTCGCCGGCGAGAATCTCCATCGAGACATCCTGGACAGCAGCCCGCACGCCACGACTGGCATAGAGATGCTCAGGATCCACGCCTGAACGCAGCTGCTTAATCAACTCAGAGGAAGATCTGCCAAAAAGCTTCCAAACCGACTCGATAGAGATCTCTGATTGCACTTCAGAGCCTCCCTCCAAGCCTGAGCTGCTTATAGCAGTGGCCTGATCTCTGATCAGCGGTCAGGAGCCATCCGTTTGCCACAAAGGCTTCGTCCGCGTAGCTGACGGCTCTAAACGCCGAGATTAGGTTGCCAATTGAGCCCATTTCGTAACGTCGACGTAGCTCAGAGAGTCGGTGACGAGCTGCCAGACAGCGCCGCTGCTGTCTTTCGCACGTACCCGCGCATTGACGATCTGAGCGGCATGACCACACTCAGAAACCACCCGTTAGCGGAATCCGGTGATGCGCAACGCTTCGGGCAGCGACCCGAACGCGTTAAAGAAACAGGTCATTATCAACAGGAATCCATCGAACAGTTTGCGGACCGCTGGGATCGCCTGATTGATTGGGATGCCAGAGAAGAAGCTGAGGGCAACTTCTTTGTTCGGCTACTGCACAAACATGGCGCCCGCTCGGTGCTGGATGTGGCCAGAAGAACAGGATTCCATTCCGTCAGACTTCTGCGCGAGGGGTTCAACGCCGTGATTTGCCTGGGCAACTCATTCACCCATCTCTTCCGCGAGCGAGATCGTCGCAAGGCTTTGGCCGAGTACTACGCGGCCACGATGATCCCGACTTCTACATGCATGTGGCTGAGGAGGACTATCTGTTCGACACGGAAATCACAGCGATCTGAGCGATGACGAGCACCTATTCCGCAGCAGCCAGCACTGCAGCGCACTACGACGACAGTGACGATGCCAATCGGTTTTACGCAGGCATCTGGGGCGGCAAGGACATTCATATCGGCCTCTATGAGAGCCCAGAGGAGCCGATCGCAACTGCAAGCCGTCGCACTGTCGACGCGCTGATCGCACTGATGGGGCAGCCTCTACCCTCAAACGAAGCAACCACACTGCAGGTTGTGGACTTCGGGTCCGGTTGCGGAGGTGCAGCCAAACGACTCCGTGGCAGCCCTGGGATCCGGGTGGACGCCATCAACACCTCCGCGGTTGAGAACAACCGACATCGGCTGCTCAATCAAGAGGCCGGCCTCTCTGAGCGGATCACTGTTCATGACGCATCCTTCGAGGCGGTGCCTCTCGCCGATGGCTGCGCCGATGTGGTCTGGAGTCAGGACGCGATTCTCAACTCCGATGAGCGTCGAATGGTGATGAGGGAAGCAGCCCGTTTGCTGAAACCAGGCGGTGTGATGGTGATGACCGACCCCATGGCAGCCGATGGCGTACAGACTGAGTAACTCACGGCAATTCTCGATCGCATTCACCTTGCTGATCTCGGATCACCCGAGCGTTATCACCGCTGGGCAAGCAAAGTGGGACTAACAAGGACTGCTTGGCATGACCACACACCAATGCTGATCGAGCACTACGGCAAAGTGCGCCTGGAATTGCGACGACGTCGGCAGGATCTGGAATGCAGCATCACTCCCGTTTCTCTGGAGCGAATGGACGCCGAGCGTGGCCATTGGGTTGATGGTGGACAGTCAGGAAAGCTCAGTTGGGGCTTGATGCGTTTCAACAAACCCCTGAACTGATGGAGCCAATGCCAGAGGAATCCCCATCATCAAATCGCTCGCCGATGGAGGTCGTGAATCAATTGATTCGGGAATGGAGCCTCGAACCACATCCAGAGGGTGGTTGGTTCCGTGAGCTGTATCGAAGCTCATCGTGGGTCACCCGTGCCGATGGCCAGCAACGGGCCGCAATCACCAGCATCCTCTATCTGCTCGATGCAGGGTCCAGAAGCCGCTGGCATGCAGTTCATCAAGCCGATGAGGTCTGGACCCATCTGCAAGGAACACCACTGAGTCTCTGGACGCTTGAACCGCAGGGAGGCCAGGCCGTGCAGCACGTGCTCTCGATGCACAATCCTGTTCACGTCGTGCCCGCAGGCCACTGGATGGCAGCACGCTCGGAGGGGCAGTACTCCTTGGTGAGCTGCTGTGTCGGACCAGGTTTTGACTTTGCAGACTTCGAGATGCTTCGAGACCGGCCGGCGCCTGAACATCCGCCAGGGGCACTGAGCGAGCTGATCTGAGCTCTCTTACGCTCGGACGAGAGAAGGCATTCCATTGGGCAGCAGTTTCGGCACCCTGTTCCGCATCAGCACCTTCGGCGAATCCCATGGCGGCGGTGTCGGCGTGGTCCTAGAGGGTTGCCCGCCGCGAATGGAACTCGATTTGCCAGCGATTCAGGCCGAACTGGACCGGCGCAAGCCAGGTCAAAGCAGGATCACCACACCGCGCAAGGAGGCCGATCAGGTGGAGATCCTGAGCGGTGTCATGGATGGCATAACCCTGGGCACACCGATCGCCATGGTGGTGCGCAACAAAGATCAGCGGCCTCAGGATTATCGAGAGATGGAGGTTGCCTTTCGACCCTCCCACGCCGATGCCACCTATCAAGCGAAGTACGGCATTCAAGCCCGCAGCGGCGGAGGCAGAGCATCGGCCCGAGAAACGATCGGCAGGGTGGCGGCTGGTGCTATCGCCCGACAGTTGCTGAGCAAAGCCCATGGCACCGAGGTGATGGCCTGGGTCCGACGCATTCATGACCTCGAAGCCACGGTGGACATCAACGCCGTGAACCGCGAGTCCGTAGAAGCCAACATCGTGCGATGTCCCGATGCTGCAATGGCCGATCGGATGATCGAACGGATTGAGGCCATCGGCCGTGACGGAGACTCCTGTGGAGGACTAATCGAATGCGTTGTACGCAGACCTCCCGTGGGTCTGGGAATGCCTGTGTTCGACAAGCTCGAAGCGGATCTGGCCAAGGCGGTGATGTCACTACCCGCCACTAAAGGCTTCGAAATTGGCTCAGGTTTTGCCGGCACACGGCTGAAAGGGAGCGAGCACAATGATGCTTTTCTTCCAAGCGAAGAAGGCCGATTGCGTACAGCCACCAACAACTCTGGCGGAATTCAAGGAGGCATCAGCAACGGCGAGCCGATTGTGATCCGGGTGGCATTCAAGCCAACAGCAACAATCCGAAAAGAGCAAACAACGATCAACGACCGCGGGCAAGCCACCACCCTCGCCGCCAAAGGCCGGCATGACCCATGTGTGCTGCCTAGGGCCGTGCCGATGGTGGAGGCCATGGTGAATCTGGTTCTGGCCGATCACCTACTCAGGCAGCAGGGTCAGTGCAGCCTCTGGTGAGACCGCACTGTGTGGATCAGCTTGGTGGTCAGCTGCGAGCCGGAGAGGTGATGCCGCTGCCGCTTCCCAGCTGAGCTGCAGCCTTGGCCATACGTCCGGCCACCGAGCCAGCAGGCGATGAGTTGGTGGCCTTGCGGGCACGTCGAGCTGCGCGTGGCTTGCTCGCAGTGCTCACGGTCGTCGAGGTTGTCGTCGTCTTTTTGGCGGCTCTGGTCGTGGTTGGCTTACGGGAAGCGGGTTTCTTCACGGAAGCCTTGACGACTGACGCTTTCGCTGCAGGTGTCTTTGCAGTGGCAGCCTTGACTGCAGCACGCTTTTTGGCAGCTGGCTTTTTGGCAGCTGGCTTTTTGGCAGCTGATTTTTTGGCAGCTGATTTTTTGGCAGTCGACTGGCGAACCGTCTTCCCGGTGGACTGACGGTTGCGATGGCTCAAGACCATCACCCACTCTTCATCACTCAGTGAAGAGGGCTTGCTGCCATGGGCATTGGCCAGCTTGGCGGCCTTTTCGATGTCCTGAATCAGATTGACCCAGGAGGTTGAAAAACGCTTGTCCGACTGCGAGCGAGCCCCGCTTTCTACCAGGGTCTCTACAACCCCGGAGGCGCTGACCTTCTTGCGACGTCGATTGAAAATTTCCTTCTGCAACTGAGCGATCAAAGCATCAGCTTTGTCGCTCAACTTGATGGATAGCTGAGACATCGTTACCGAAACATCTCTCTTATCTGTAGCAGATGGGTCTCATCGCTACCACTCATGCGCCAATCCAGGCGGCCAGGCATGGATCAAAACCATCGTTTTCGAACACCGTCCGACCAAGAGCGATGGCGTCATATCCAGCTTCCAGCCAGGAGTAGAGGTCACCGGCTCGCAAGCCTCCAGCAGCAATCATGAAAGGGAGATTGCCCATTGGCGCAGCGATCTGTCGATAGAAACCGCGACCCAGCACATTGGCCGGGAACAACTTCACTAAACGACAATCCAAATCGCAAGCCTGCCTGATCTCAGAAGGTGTCATCACCCCTGGCACCAATAAAAAGTCGCGCTGCTTTGCCCTTTGCTGTAACCGTTTGTCCAAGAGCGGTGACATGGCATAGCTGAATCCAAGCTCAGCCACCTGCCGCAAAGCCGACAGCTGCGTGATCGATGCCGCACCCAGAGATAAACGTGGATGACGAGACATCGCTGCCATCACAAGGTCAGGCCAGCGCGGATGATCAATCCAAGCGATTTCAACGTGCTGAACACCTGCCTCAACCAGCTGATCAAGCTGACGACTAAGACATGTAATTGAAAAGGGCGCCTCCAAGTCAGTGCTCTGTGGGCGCAAAACAACCAGAAGGGGCTGGATCCGCAAGGAGCGGATCAAGCCCTCCTCAAGATCAGACGTATTCAGCAATACGGACATCACTGCGGATCAGCAGTTCTTGGAACTCTTCGGCATCCACAGTTTCTTGGTCCACGAGCATGTCAGCGAGCTCGTCGAGGACAGGTCGATTGTCGACAAGAACCTTCGTGGCACGCCTGTAGGCGAGAGCCACAAGATCAGAGACTTCTTCGTCGATGGTGGCCGCGGTGTCTTCCGAGAAGTCGCGTTCAGCAGCGATATCTCGGCCAAGGAACATGCCTCCCTGAGAACGACCAAGAGCCACTGGGCCGAGTTTGTCGCTCATGCCGAAGCGGGTGATCATTTGTCTTGCTGTCGAAGCCACCTGCTGGAGGTCGTTGGATGCGCCTGTTGTGACTTCATCCTCTCCGTAGACGATCTCTTCGGCGACACGGCCGCCAAGCGCAACGGCCATCTGGTTCTGGAGATAAGTGCGGGAATAAAGGCCCGACTCCATCCGCTCTTCGCTGGGAGTAAAGAAGGTCAGTCCACCAGCATTTCCACGCGGAATGATCGAAATTTTCTGAACCGGGTCGTAATCAGGCATCAGAGCGCCGACCAGAGCATGGCCAGCTTCGTGGTAGGCGACGAGACGCTTACGGCGATCACTCATCACACTGTCTTTTTTCTCAGGACCTGCCATGACGCGTTCGATGGCATCGCTGATCTCGTCGTTGCTGACTTCGCTCAAGTCGCGACGGGCGGCAAGAATTGCCGCTTCGTTGAGCAGGTTGGACAGATCAGCCCCCGTATAGCCGGGGGTGCGTCGTGCCACCTTGTCGAGATCAACATCCTTAGAGAGCGTCTTGCCACGGGCATGCACTCCGAGGATCTGTAGACGACCTGCGTAGTCGGGACGATCCACCGTGACCTGACGGTCGAAACGGCCCGGTCTCATCAGCGCTGAGTCAAGAACATCCGGACGGTTAGTGGCCGCGACAATGATGATGCCGGTGTTGCCCTCAAAACCATCCATCTCGGTGAGCAGCTGATTAAGCGTCTGTTCACGCTCATCATTTCCACCACCCATGCCAGCCCCGCGCTGACGACCAACCGCATCAATCTCATCGATGAACACGATGCAGGGTGCGTTTTTCTTGGCCTGCTCAAACAAATCGCGAACACGACTTGCACCAACGCCCACGAACATCTCGACAAACTCGGAACCGGAGATCGAGAAGAAGGGAACGTTGGCCTCGCCAGCAACAGCTTTAGCCAGAAGGGTTTTGCCAGTACCTGGAGGGCCTACAAGCAGAACACCCTTGGGAATTTTGGCTCCAACAGCGGTGAAGCGATCAGGGTTCTTGAGGAAATCGACCACCTCGGTGAGTTCAAGTTTGGCCCCCTCAATCCCAGCTACATCACCAAAGGTGATTTGCGTGGAAGGCTCCATCTGGACACGCGCCTTGCTCTTACCGAAATTCATGGCGGGATTGCCACCACCGCCGCCGGACTGGGCACGACGGAAAAGGAAGAACAGCCCGCCGAGCAGCAACAAGGGAAAGATCAGACTTGATGCGGCCTGCTGCCAGGCGCCGGGCTGGCGGGAGGGCTGAACCGCAATGTCAACGTTGTGATCGGTGAGCAGCTTGAGCAGGTCTTTGTCGGGAGCGAGATTGACCTCGGCACGACGGCCATCGGTCTCGACGACCTGAGCCGTACCACGATCGGGAGAGAGAAGCACACGGCTGACCTGATCTTCCTGGACTCTCTCAACAAAATCGCTGTAACGAAGAGAGCGTGCCTCGGGCTGAGGGCCACCGGCGCCTCCAAAGAAAGCCGGTGCGATCACTACGATCGCGAGCACTAGGAGGGCCCCAAGCCCGATGTTTCGCCAACGTTTGTTCAAGGGTCTTCCGCCTCTGATGAAGGAATGTTAATAGGAAGCTGAGAGCTCAGGTGGACCGAAGTACATCCACGACGCTTTTGAAAGCGAACCACTCGGGGATCTCTTCACCGCTGCGCAGCATCTTGCGGAACTGAGTGCCGCTCAGCTTCTTCACGTGCAGACCTCTGGCCTCTGCATGTTCAGCAGTGACGTAACCCTCTTCTTCCGTGTAAACGAGGTTCAGAGAGGGCACGGTTTCCATGGTGAGCTCAGGAGCGCATTCCTTGGCAAAGTTCTGAGCGTCGTAGGGACCATAAAAGTCGTCACCGCTCAAGGACGACTTACAGCCGGCCATATCGCGTCCGATAATGAAATGGGTGCATCCATAGTTACGGCGAATGATCATGTGCTGAAGGGCCTCACGGGGGCCTGCCATGTGCATTGCGTAGGGCAGATAGGCCCAACGGATCCGAGCGTTATCCACCTCAGCGGCAAGTCGCTCGTAGGTCTGAAATCTCACGGCTCCAGGAATGTCATCCTGCTGGGTAGGACCGCAGGTGGGATGCACTAGCACCACAGCGTTCTCACTGACATTGCTGGCATGCAAGGCTCGGGTGAACAACTCGTAGTGAGCTCTGTGAATGGGATTGCGGCACTGGAAAGCCACAACGTCTTCCCCTTCAGGTAAGCCTGCGCGAACCTCCAGTGGGGTTTTGCAGGGGAACACGCGAGACGGCAGCTCTAAGCCCTGAATCAGACCACCGAGATAGAAACGGCGGCGCTCGGTGGCGATCATGCGCACAGCGGGATGTTCCAGCGACGTGGTGCCGTAGCAGCCCTTGGCCTCGACGACCTTGTTGGGCTCCCACTTGTCCTCAACGGTGAGCACCGCGAGATCCTGACCCTTGTAGGTGAGCAGAATCTTCTGCCCCACCGTGATGTCCTCACGGTCGGTGTCCATCACGATCGGCAGTCCGAACAGATAACCCGTTGTGGTGCGATTGCCTGCCACCACGGCGTCGTAATCGGCCTGGAGCATGAAGCCCCTTTCAGGGGAGAAGCCACCGACCACCAGCAGCTCAACATCACAGGCATTGCGGTCGGAGCACTCGATGCTGCTCACGGCTGAGGCCTTCACAGCGGCTTTGTCACCCTCAGGCACCATCAAATCCACAAGGGTGCCGCCGTAGGGAGCGATCACACCGGTCTGAGAGGAAGGGGAGCTGGCGGTCATGACAGGCCGGAGTGGATTGGGAAGACGGCGCGATTCTCCCAGACGACAGCCGGCGGCTTCAGCGAAAAGGGTTCACAACAAAAAAGGGGCCGAAGCCCCTTGTTGCTGATCGAAGTGTGTTGAAGGAATTCAGGCTTCCTCAAGCTGGCCGTAGAGCTCCCCAGTGATCTTGACGTCCACAGTTTGTCGACTGCCCATATCAGAGTCTGAGGGCTGGATAGCGGTGAAAACTCCTGCGAATTCACCCGTGGAAGGATCAACACGAGTGATCGACAGGCTCATCACACCCTGTCCGTCGATGTACTGCTTCTTGTTCTCTTGCTCGAGCTCCTGGTAATCACCACCCAGACCGATCAGACCCTGCGGGTAGTCCACACCGGTTGTGAGTGAACGTCCTTTGGGGTCAATGAAGTTGCTGGTGCGGTAGCTGGGAGTGCGGTACTCGCCTTCAAAGTCTGTGCTGGTGGTGATGGCTGCACCTTCAGCCTCGGCCTTCAGGTTTTTGCTGGAGAACGTGAAAGGGAACTCCTCACCGCCTGGAACCAGAACGGTGATGGCCTGGAAGTCAATGCCACCCTCCTCAGTGAAGGAAAGGCCTTTCTCACCCACAACGAGGTCTCCGTAGACCTGGTCAAGACTGGAGGTGTAACGGGTGAGGATCTTGCCCTCAATGAACTGGGCTTCCTGACGCTTGTTGGCAGGCTCACCCTTCACGAAGACCTGGCTGGGGTGCATGCAGATGGCACTCAGCTGATAGTCATTACCGGGGGTGAGCGGAATCGAGCCTCGGGCGGATTCAGGGAGCGTGGGGCAATCATTCGCCTTGCCGGTGTTACGGATGTCGTCGTACGTGATGTTCGAACGATCAACAGCCTGAGCATCTCCGCTGCAGGCAGTGACGAAGGTCAGACAGAAAGCCAGCACAAGGGCCAGCAGAGGACGGATGCGCATGGAGGAGAAGCCGAAACGCCGGCTGTTGACGATGTCCACCGGACAGGCGGATCCTACAGGTGTCAAACGGTCGCACCGGCTAGCCTTTTGCACGTCTCAACAAGGTGAAGTGTTCTCGATGCAGCACGACGGCCGAGAAACCATCCAGGAGAAGCTGAAGCCGGCGCTAAAAACACTCCGAGAACTATCGGAACTGCATCGAGACGATCCGGCGTCTCTGCTGGTGCTCCTGCGTGATCTGGAAGCCCTGCACAGAGACATTCAGGAAGATGCCTTTCGCGAAAGCCTTCCCGAAGACCGCCAAAAGCTGTTCGCTCTGCTCAAAACGATGGAAAGCAGCGGCGGCTGGCCCTACATCCCCCGCCTGCAACTGCGCACCTTCATCGACCTATTTGAGCAGGATCCTGCTGATATGGCTGCTTAATCAACACGGCTGAATGATTCAAGTCATCCGATTGATCTCCAACAATCGATCCAGCAACCAGTGAGACAACACGAGCTTGTCCTCGAGGGGACAGATCTGATGATGATCGCCTGGACCCAGAAGCCAGCCGCCGTTCTGATCACTGTCCAGCCCCTGACCAGGACGGTCGACGGGATTGACCATCAACAGGTCACAGCCCTTGGCCTGGAGCTTTCGGCGGCCGTGCTCAAGAAGTTGCTCTTCGGAGCCTGTGAGGGCGGCAAATCCCAGAACAGACTGCCCCAGAGGACGTCTCCTCACCAGCGCCTGAAGCAGATCAGGCACCAGTTCCCAACCAGCCTCAATCGAGCCAATCAGCTGGTCTTTCGGCAGCTTCTCAACATCAGCAGAACTGGTTCGGCGTAAATCGGCCACAGCCGCGCACATCAACACCGCATGCGCTTGCGGCTGAAGTTGTTCGAGCGTGTTGTCCATAGCAGCACTTCCGACCACGGGATGACAGCGCAAACCTTCCAGCCAGGACGGCGGAACCTGCAGCGGGCCATGCACCAAATCAACGGTGGCACCTCGCAGATGAGCGGCCTGGGCCAGCAGAACACCCATGCGGCCGCTGCTGCGGTTGGAGAGAACGCGGACACAATCCAGAGCTTCCAGGGTTGGACCGGCGCTGACCAGCACATGCCTCCCGCGCCAGTCGGATTTGATCAGACCGTCCGCATCGGCCTGCAACAGGGCACTGGCTGCAGCCAGTTCAATCCTGACGGGGTCTGCCATGCGTCCGGTGCCGAGTCGGTCACAGGCGAGCAGACCGCCCTGAGGCGCCAGCGGCAGCACTCGAGGGTCGTCAACCAGCAAACCCCAGTTGCGCTGCACGGCTGGATGGTTCCACATGGCTGTATTCATCGCTGGCGCCGCCAGGATTGGGCACTCACAAGCCAGCAAAAGACTGGCCAATAGCCCTTCGCCATCACCCTGAACCCAGCGGGAGAGCGATGTTGCACTGAGCGGGGCCACCACCACGAGATCTGCCCATTCGGCCAGCTCGATATGCAGTGGTCGCGGACGCGCAGGATCCCACTGGTCAGCATCCTGCAAGCAAGGTTCGCGACTGAGCGTTGCCAACGCCACTGGGCTCACCAAGCGGGCAGCGCTTGCGGTGAGCACACAGCGAACCTGAGCCCCTGCCTGTACAAGAGCACTGACCAGCAGCGGAGTCTTGACTGCCGCAATGCTTCCCGAGGCAGCCACCAGCACCCGTCTTCCCTTCAGCAGCCCCGGCATTGGCTCAGTCCTCGTCGAAGGGTTCCTGATCGATCAGATGGGCGTAAGGAGCGGTGAGTTCCGGTCGATGAATGGCAAGGGCTCTTAAGAGATGCCAGTCACTCAAGCCTTCAAAGGGAGTTGGGTAGTCGTCGTACTCCAAACGGCGCGCCAGCGTCGCAACGGATGCCTCATCAAAAGAAGCCAGTCGCTCCGGAGTGATCAGCATGCAGGCACGAAGCACTGATATTCATTTTGCCTTCGAGTGCGTTTGAAAACCGGCGCTAAGTTGCTCAGCCCGGGGAATTAGCTCAGCTGGTAGAGCGCTGCGATCGCACCGCAGAGGTCAGGGGTTCGAATCCCCTATTCTCCATCGAGGTCTTAAGAGATCAAGGTTGAACTGGAGTGCTGAAGCAGAACAGTCGCTCAAGGAAGTTCCTTTCTTTGTGCGACCGGCCGTTCGCCGCAGAATTGAATCGATGGCCCAGGAGTGCCAGCTTGAAAGCATCGATTCAACGTTTTACGCCGAAGCCAGGGCGAAGTTTGCGAAGCGCTGAACCATGATCAGACCCACTCTTGGCGACCGGCACGCGATCAGGGCATCGCTGCTAATCGCCCTTAGCGTTACGACCTATCTATCAGTGCTGGTCAGACCTTCCGCTGTTTTGACCTACGGTCTGATTCTTCTGGCAGGTGGCCTTTGCCGGCGCTGATTCACGCTAATAGGAGCGTTTCATTCAGGCCATGCGGTAAAAGAGAGGCTGAGAAAGCCACGATTGATGTCTCAGTCGAAACGGGAACAGGTAGTGAGCCATCTGCGCTACATCCGCCAGGAATTACGGGAAATGCATCAGGGCGTCATGGAAGACGGTCTACTTCCAGAAGCTGGTGAAGTGCGGGGAGTGATGGCCCAAATGGAAGCGCTACTAGAACTTCTCGAAGGCAAAAGCTCTCGCAAAGCAAAAGCTGAATCCGACTAATCCAGAAGCCAGCTCTTGCCAAGCAGCCTTGTTCAGGCTTTTCTTTGGAAGTAATTCAGTCTCTGGACCTGACAATTTCAGGCTTTTTGCATCAAAAGCCGCAATATGTAGCGGTTGATAGAGGCAATCACCCCACAAATGGTGTATACATTAGATGGCAGGGTTCGGGCCGGGTGATGGGGATCATCGGTTGTTGCCCCTGCCTCTCTTTTAAGAGGTCGCCAAGTTGACAGCGCGTCTCCAAACAACACGCCTGCAGCGAACGATTGGAGAAGCAACGGCCAGGCTTGACTTGTGGGCCACCAATCCTTGGAGACGTTTTTCACTCCTGCTGATCGCTCTGACAGGAAGTTTCATGATCGGGAACGGCGTTGCTTCCGTCTCCGGTGCTCTCAATCTGATGGATCCTGTGGCGGCAATGCTCAGCGTGGGATTGATGGAAGTGATGGTCCGGGTGAGAAGGCACTGGGCCAAAGATCGCGATAGTCACTTAGGCCGACAGTTGCTCGACATGACGCGGTTTGGGCTGCTTTACGGCCTGCTCCTGGAGGGATTCAAGTTGCTTTAACCGGCTTCATGTTATTGAAAGCGCAGACAAAACCCTTCGGCATCCATACGCTGAATTGAGATTGTCAACCTTGCATCCATGGCTGGAGAGCATTACTACCTCGAGCTGGATCCACCTGAAGAGCGTCTGCGACACGCTCCCCACGTCGTGATTGTGGGCGGAGGATTTGCAGGTGTGCGTGCCTGCAAGGCACTTGCCAAGGCAGATGTTCGCATCACCCTGATCGACAAACGCAACTTCAACCTGTTCCAGCCTCTGCTTTATCAGGTTGCAACAGGGCTCGTTTCCAGTGGTGATGTGGCCACTCCGCTGCGACAACTGGTTGGACGCCAAAGCAATGTGCAAGTCCTGCTTGGTGAAGTCACCGAGATCAGGGCGAAAGACAAGCAGATCATCTTCAGCGGCAAGGCTTACAGCTACGACCACCTAGTTCTGGCGACAGGGTCCGGCAGCACCTTCTTCGGCCACGAAGAATGGCGGACCTTTGCTCCGCCAATGAAGATCCTGGAGCACGCCGAAGAGATTCGGAGGCGGCTGCTGATGGCCATGGAACAGGCCGAACAGACCCCTGATCCTGAGGCACGCCGCTTTCTGCAGACCGTGGTGATTGTGGGAGGAGGGCCCTCAGGATGCGAAATGGCAGGGGCCGCCTCCGAACTGATGCGCAATGCCATGCGCAAGGAATTCCGCCAGCTGAATCCGGAGGAGACCAGGATCGTGCTGGTCGACCCAGGTGACCGCGTCCTCAGAGCCATGCCGGAGGAGCTTTCTGAGGCTGCTCAGAAATCCCTTTCGGCTCTCGGCGTGGAGTTTCTGTTCAAGGGACGTGTACAGAGCATGCAACCCGGTGAAGTGATTGTGGGAACCCCTGATGGTGAGCGCCGGCTGCAGGCAGCCACCGTGATCTGGACCGCTGGCGTGCGCCCCTCTCATCTGGGCCGCAAGCTGGCGGATACTGTCAACTGCGAAACAGACCGCGGCGGCCGCGTGATTGTGGAGCCTGACTTCTCGGTCAAGGGGCATCCCGAAATTCGGGTGGTGGGCGACCTCTGCTGCTACAAACACACTCGAGACGGAAACCAGCTGCCCGGCATGGCAGGGCCGGCCACCCAGGCCGGGGGGTTTGTAGGCAAAGACATTGCTGCGATTGTGGCCGGCGGATCGCGTCCAAACTTCAGCTGGTTTGATTTCGGCAGCATGGCCGTACTGGATCGCGTCGACGCGGTCGCAGACTTACGAGGCTTCAAGTTCAAAGGCGGTCTTGGCTGGCTGCTGTGGGCCGCTGCACACCTCGCCTTCATGCCCAATGATGAGAATCGCTTCTCTTTGCTGGTGAAGTGGATCTTTGCCGTGGTCTCTCAGGCCAGAGCATCGATGCTCCTAACAGGCATGCCAAGTCAGCACATGGGATTGGATTCGCCTGATGCGGCCTTTCCGATGGCACCAGGGGCAGGTCCCTCCATCTCCGAACCTGGTGCAGCGCTGCGAGCAGCAATGGACTACTACTCCAATCAGGTTTCCGGTCTTGTGCCTCAACCCAAAGGAGGTGAGTCCACAGAGGATTCAGCTGCTGCCATCAAATAAAGCAAGGCCATCCTGATCGGGATGCCATTGCTCACCTGACTCTCCACCAGGTTGGAGCCCAGGTCATCGAGCAAAGCGCCACTCATCTCAATCCCCCGGTTCACCGGGCCAGGGTGCAGCACCGGTATCGAGGCTCCAGATCGAGCCAAGCGCTCGTGACTGATACCGTAATCACGGTGGTAGCGGTCCAGATCGCTGAGCAAGTGCTGGCGCATGCGTTCCTTCTGCAGTCGAAGGGTCATCACAGCATCAGCCCCCTTGAGCGCAGCATCAAGATCGCGGTAGATGGTCAGCGAACCGCGTTGCGCCACAGGGTCCATGGTCTGGCCCGGAGGGGGCGCAGCTAAAAAGTCGGCGAAAGCATCCGGAACCAAAGTGGGCGGACCACACAGCACGACATCTGCGCCACAGGCGGTCAGGGCCCAGAGATTGGAGCGGGCCACACGTGAATGCAGGATGTCACC
The DNA here is from genome assembly GCF_900473965.1 of Synechococcus sp. UW179A. Classification (NCBI taxonomy): domain Bacteria; kingdom Bacillati; phylum Cyanobacteriota; class Cyanophyceae; order Synechococcales; family Synechococcaceae; genus Synechococcus; species Synechococcus sp. UW179A. The sequence continues at coordinate 20,899 of NZ_UCNJ01000018.1, forward strand.
CACGATCACGACACGCCGCCCCTGCAAAGCCTCTGGCAGAGGATTAGAGGCATCAAAGTGATAGGCCAGGGTGTAGAGATCGAGCAGTCCCTGGCTGGGATGGCTGTGCAGGCCATCACCGGCATTGAGAATCACGGTGCGTTCACCCGTACGTTCCAAGGCATCTGCCAACTGGCGAGGCACACCGGTACAGCGGTGACGCACCACCAGCATGTCGGCTCCCATCGCCACATAGGTGCGTGCGGTATCCAGCAGTGACTCCCCCTTGCTGAGCGAACTGCTGGAAGGCGAAAAAGTGGACACGTCTGCAGAAAGACGCTTGGCCGCCAGCTCGAAACTGCTACGGGTGCGTGTGCTGGGCTCGAAAAACAGGGTGGCCACCAAGCGGCCCTGCAACGCCGGCAGACGACGGGCACCGGTGGCCGGCATCGACCGGAAACGATGAGCCAACTCCAACACAGTCGCGAAGTCTTCCCGGGAAAAAGCCGCGAGATCAAGAATGTGTCGGTGTGTCCAGGTGCTCAACTGAACGTCAGCTCACCTGGTTGGATCGTAGATCCGCAGTGTTCAGCTGCACAGCAAACCAGCGCAGAAAGCTTCTGCGGGCTTCGGGGAGCGATCCCCACGAGCGCGTTTGCTGACGCTGCGACTGCTCTGCAGATACCAGCGCAGAGGCAGATCTTCGCCCTGATTGATCCCGATCCGGGTGGTGGTGACCAAAGCAGGGTGGATCAGCTCGACCGGGCGGGGTGCAATCCAGAGGTCAGCGTCAGCGCAGACCGACAGGCCATCACAACGGCGATCGATCCCGAACCGACGGGCCAGCAAACCCGGTCCAGCAGCCACCCGTTCGGGTTCATCCGGGAGCGCCACAGCACGCAGCAACACGCCATTGGCCCATTCAGGGCGATCGGTCACCACATTCACGCAGTGGTGGATGCCATAGCTCACATACACATAAAACCGCCCTGGTTCTCCAAACAGGGTTTCGTTCTGCGGAGACCGACGCCGGTAGCCGTGGCAGGCAGGTTCATCCTGCGAATACGCCTCTGTTTCCACAATCACGCCCCACAGCAAACTTCCATCCGCTTGGCGTTTCACCAACCTGCAGCCCACCAGCTCAGGTCCCACCACCTCTGCAGGACGGCAGAAGAAGGATTGAGGTAGAGCGGGGAAATCCTTGGCGATGGAAGTGGTGGCTATGGGCGTGGCTGGAGCAACAACCTTCTTCACCCAAGTCTGACAACGCTGCTTTCAGAAGAGATAATGAAATAAACGAAGCCCTTGTCCTATGTCAGAAGAACAACTCAAAGCCTTCTTGGAAAAAGTCAAAGCAGACACCAGCCTGCAGGAGAAGCTCAAAGCAGCTGCTGATGCTGATGCAGTTCTTGCGATTGCGAAAGAGGCTGGGTTTAGTGTTTCTGTTGACGACTTGAAGAACGCTCAATCAGAGATTTCTAACGGGGAGCTGGAAGGCGCGGCTGGTGGCACGACCGGGTCATGGGCCTGTACTGACTGCGGCTGGAAAACGACTATCGGTATTGACTGGGTCTGTGCATCATAACTATCCGGCTACAGGGGCAAAAGCCCCTGCCGCCGCAGGGGTTTTTATTTCTTCAATCACCCCATACCCACCATCAATCAGACCCAAATAGCATCCGATACCTGGCACCACTGACAACAAAACAGTCAAAGCTTTCACACGCCCAACCGCCTAATCCATCCACAAAAAATACAAGGCAGAGCAAATAAAGCCTCAGCTTTCTTTAGTCCTACATCTACCCTTATTCCCTCAACGCAACTGCCAAAACCTTCGCTCCCTATCACCATCACGGATGCCATTCGCCTTGCGAAATCTCGCCGCAACTTGATACCACTCCTCTGGGATTTGATTGAGCCGAACATCAAAAGCAAAAGGGAGTTGCTGCTGTCCTGGTGAGACCCGTTTCTTCTTGCTTCTACTGCTCCCAACCAATCGCCTCAGCATCCTTGAGCCCCAATGGCACTTCGCTCCTCCCTTGGCGTGATGGCGATACTTCTGGCAGAACCGCTCATATCGCCTGGAGCATCCCTTCAGGCTTGATGCCAGTTGCAGAAAGCTTGGATGCCACGCCGACATTGAGCTGAATCGTAGAGCCCTGTACAAGTTGTTTTCCCAGTTAAAAGACCCAACCAAATGCTGAAAAGAAACAACAATGCTGTGGCAGCTCTTCAAGCAGATCAAAAAAATTTTGAATGCAGGTCTACTCCTGAAACAACTTTTAGGTCCCAATTACTTGAAATTAGTAGCAAAATCCTCAGTGCGGTTTGGCACAGCACAGATTTCATTGGATCAGAGAAGACTCACAGATTTAGCAGTGCTCGAATATATCGCAAAGCGGCTCTTACGACAGGCTTTTTCGTTGGCGTACTGGAAGAAAATTTCGAGCTGCTATTTGCGGGGTTGCACCTCTGAATTTGCCCATTTATTTATAGACGCTGGGTTCACTTTGATGATCTATTTTATGGGCGATACCGGATTTGCACAATGAGAGAATGGCTCATCAATTAATTACAAGAGAGATTGAATGAGCCGAGACGATAAACAACAATCCAATATCCAGCAGCATATCGTGCGGGTGGTCGCGGGGCTAATCATCATTAAATACTCCTTCAAAGCTTCGCCGAAGGATGACATCGTTGACGGAATATCCGACACAAGACAAGATTATACTTTCACGAAACACATCAAGGAGTTATTGCAATTTAATCATTATTAACACCGCCCTTAAGGATGATCCAACAACCGCATCATGCATAAACAAAAATATAACAAAAAGGATTCAGAGGAAGGGCAAGGAAAATAATTTGAGCAAGAGAGATACTATTTTTTCAAGACAAATTCGCAGTCGGCTGGTCGGTATAGCCGATAGAGTGATCTTGATGGTGTCTAAGATCTTTTGGATAGTATTCGGTGGGTTGCATTGGATTGGCTAGTGGCAAGCCATTCCGAATCCTCTCTACGAAATCAGGGTTGCTGAGACTGACTCTGCCATAGGCTACGGCTTCGGCAAGACCTTCAAGTACACGCCTTCCTCCTGTTTCAGCTGTATATCCTGAGTTTGCAACTAAATTTCCGTTGTAATATTTGCGCAGGTCGTCAAGACCTTGGACTGGGCATTTGCCGTGATAACCCATCCTTTCATTGACTTGATCCATGATCTGAATGTAGGCAAGATCATATTGATTCAATTCAGACAGCACATAACGGAATAATTCATTGTTATCTGGGCTGCCCATGCCTCCATAGGCGTTATTTGGCGAAATCTTGATTCCTATTCGACGGCTAGAAAACTCTTTTGATACTCTCTCCAGAATCTCTTTGAGGAACCGAAAGCGATTGGCAAAAGTGCCGCCATATTCATCTGTTCTCTGGTTTGAGCAAGACTCAAGAAAGGTTGATATTAAATAACCGTTGGCTGCATGAATTTCAATGCCATCAAACCCAGCTAATTTACAATTCGCTGCCGCCACCCCCCAATCTTCGACAATCGTAGCGATTTCACTTTTGCTCAGCTCTCGAGGAACCTCATAATCTGCAACCTCTCCAGAGGCCAAGGTCACACCGGGTCTCACTCCTGGTGAGCCGGGAATAATTGAAATAGCACTGGGTGCCACCACACGCTCACCAGCCGGCAAAAAAGAACTATGACTTCCTCTTCCCACAAACCAAAGCTGACAAATGATTTTCCCGCCTTGTTGATGAACCAGATCCGTGACTTGTTTCCAGCCATCGATCTGAGCGTTTGTGTAGATTCCTGGCGCTCCAAACCATCCTTCGGCCATTGGACTGATTGCGGTCGCTTCACTAATGATCAGTCCGAAACTTGAGCGTTGGCGATAATATTCGGCGTTGATCTGATCAGGCACGCCGTTTTGCCCGCAGCGTCCACGTGTTAAGGATGCCATCACAAATCTGTTGGACAAATCAAGATCACCTAAGCAAACAGGTTCCAGCATTATTTTGATGGCGTCAGAATATAAAGTTTCTGTTTCCGAAGTGAAAGCCATTCGCTTAGTGAGTCGCTATTCTTTCTTTCTATAAATGATCTACTCCGTTGTCAAGCGAGCCGGTACGCGATTAAAAATCAATACTTTTTCTCAACGCATATATTACAGCCGCCGCGATGTCTCTAACGTGGTGCTTATTGAAGCCGTATAAGAGTATTTCATCATCTCAGTGATAATATTCTCACCATCAAAATTCAGAGCCAGGCGTGGTTCGGATGCTTGAGATTATTTTTTTGACTGATGGTGATGTCGAACCAAGCAGTAAATACCCAGTCAGCGCTCTGAAAATCTCTTCTACGACTGAGCTGAAATTGCCTTCTCGGCAGTCGGTTGTTAAGCCGCTCCATATGTAAGCGACGATGGCATCAGCAACTGCCACTGGAACAATCCAACGACCCAAACAGTTGATGAACGCAGCTCTCCCACCAACACAAACACGCAACTGGAGAGTGCCATTGTGGTTCGGAGCGATGGCGGCTTGAGCAAGGAGCTGGATTGCTGCTGCCACCAGGGCTGCGACTCCACCGCTGCCTTAGCCAACTGTGACGTCCAAGGTCATCGCCCTCCTTAGCCTACGAGCATCTGCAAGCAAGAAACTCTCAAGTAAATCGCCTTCGCAGGCCTCAACCTTGGCTGGCTCCTTTGCTGCCAACCCTCAAACTTCAAGACCAGCCTGAGCTCTTCTGCGTCACGGCATCTTTCACGCAATGGTGAATGCGATAGCTCTCATCAACATAAAACCGCCCTGGCTCGCAAAACAGAGTTTCATTTTGCGGCGAGCGGCGGCGATAGCTGCAGCAAGCCGGGTCATCCTGAAAAACCCCCTCTATGTCCACAATCACGGCCAAGAGCACACTCCCATTTCCATACGATTGACGTCTCACAAACCTGCAGCCCGCCAGCTCAGGCTCCAACACCTCTAAAAAGCGAAAGCAGAAGCTCCTTGGCAGAGCATGAGAATCCATGGTGATGGGCTTGGTAGCTATGGATGTGGCTTAAAAACGTCCCTAGCCTTGACTGAACCCTCCTGATCAATCGTGAGTAAGCCCAGAAGAAAGAGCTCTGGATTCTCCAACACCCCCAAAAGCGAATCGAAAAAAATCAGTTCTGCTAGAAGAAGATTTGCAGATCACACCCACAAAGAGCAGCAAGCCATCGAGCTAATTAATCAGGGGAAACCACAAGAAGCAGAGCGTATTTATAGAGACTTAATTAAATCAGGAACAACAAATCACATTGTCTATGGAAACCTGGCTGCAATCTTGGGAATGCAGGGCAAATTTGATGAACTTATAGATCTTCTCAGAAAAACAATTGAGTTAGAGCCCAATTACCCAGACGCTCACAACAACCTGGGTAATGCCCTCAAGAAGCAGGGCGACCTCACAGCCGCCATCACCTCCTACAACACTGCTCTCCAACTCCAACCCAACTATCCAGACGCCCACTACAACCTGGGCAATGCTCTCCAACAGCAAGGCGAGCTCACAGCAGCCATCAGCTCTTACAACACTGCTCTCCAACTCCAGCCCAACTACCCAGACGCTCATAACAACCTGGGAGTTGCGCTCCAGGAGCAGGGCGACCTCACATCAGCCATAGCCTCCTTCAACACTGCTCTCCAACTCCAGCCCAACTACCCAGACGCCCACTACAACCTTGGTGATGCTTTACAGGAGCAAGGCAAGCTCACAGCTGCCATAGCCTCCTACAACACTGCTCTTCAACTCCAGCCCAACTACCCAGGGGCTCATTTCAGCCTGGGCAATGCTCTCCAGCAGCAAGGCCAGCTCACCGCTGCCATTGCCTCTTACAACACCGCACTCCAACTCCAGCCTGAAGACCCAAGCATTTATTACAACCTGGGCAATGCGCTCCAGGAGCAGGGCCAACTCACAGATGCCATTGAGAACTATCAAAAAGCAATTGAGATTGACCCGGCAAACTCAGATGTTTTGTACGCCATTGGTCGAGCCCAACAGAAAAGAGGAGATATCAAAGAAGGCGTTCTCTACTTCCATCAAGTTATAAACATCAACCCTCAACATACGAAAGCACTTTTCCAGCTGAGCAAAAGCATCACAACCAACCAGGAAGCCATCGGATTAGCTGAAGATTTAAGCAAGCTAGACAAAAGCGAATTCAACGACAGAGAGGCTTCATTTTTAGAGTTTGCATTGGCGAACTGTTTTCATAAAACACTTGACTACGCAAAAGCCGCTCAACACCTAGCCAACGCAAACAGGCGGAAGCTAATTCACATGAATTCAGATCTTGACCTGCAGATACAAGAGACGATGCGGATTTTATCGCTGTCCGAACAAATTCAGCCTGGCCACCCATGCGACGGAACGGGAAGAATTTTTATCATTGGAGCGCCTCGCTGTGGCTCAACATTACTGGAGTCAGTTTTAGCAACGAATCCCAACATCAAAGATCTAGGGGAGTCAAAAGCAATCGCCCAAGCCTTTGCTCACATTAAGCCAGGGAATGGGATGGGAATAGAACGATCTGAATTAGCCAAAGCCTATGCAAAGGCATCAAAAGAAGCTTTAACAAACTTTACTCATAGCGTAGACAAAAACCTGTACAACTTTAGATTTGCTGACGCAATAAAATGCTCTATGCCTGCCGCAAAGATTATTCACTGCCGCAGGAACCCACTTGACAATATCTTGTCGATGCTCAGAAGCAATCTGCGAGCCGGGAACAACTACACCGCGGATCCCTTGGACTCAGCGAAATTTCTAATTCATCAAGAGCAGATACTATCCCCACTGAAAAAGAAATATGACAGTCAAATCTTCACATTTGACTATGACAATTTCACAAATAAGCCGGAAAGGCATGCCAGAGAATTAATTGAATGGATAGGCCTACAGTGGAACGAAGATTACCTACACCCAGAGCAGAGCAAAAGAATTATCAAGACCGCAAGTGTCATACAAGCCCGTCAGCCCATCAGCAACAAATCTGTAGGGGGTTGGAACAATTACAAAGATCTTTTGAAGCCTGCAGAAGCCGTTTTACGAGACAGCGGGCTTTTCAACATTTAAAAAAAACAGCACTCGCGATGAATAACCGCCAGTCTGAAACTATTGCCAGCCGTTAAAGATGAATCCAGCGCTGCAGCAACGGCGAGAATTCTGCTTTCTGGTGCTGGCCGGGCTATTTCTAGGGACCCTGGGCATGCTCAACATCTTGGGCCTGACCCGTTTTCTCGAACTAGGCCACATCGGCTCCTGGCCGATTGTGGTGGCCGTTGGCGCCCTGCCCTACCCGATCACCTTTCTCTGCACAGACCTGATCAGCGAACTGTGGGGAGAGCAGAGAGCGGCCCAGGTTGTATGGGTTGGCCTGCTGCTCAATGGTTGGGTGGTGCTGATCCTCTGGCTTGGAGGAATCTTGCCTGGAGTGGAGGGTGCACCTGACAACACCTTCTTCGAAATCCAACGCCTGGCCTTCGGATCAGTGATCGCCTCTATGGCCGCCTATCTCGCGGCCCAGTTTGTGGATGTGCGCATGTTCCATTTCTGGAAAAGGGTGAGCAATGGCAAGGCACTCTGGCTGCGCAACAACGGCTCCACGCTGGTGAGCCAGCTGGTGGACACAAGCGCTGTTGTGCTGATCAGCCATTACGCCTCTGGAGTATTGCCTGTGCGACCCGCTGAACCCGTGGCTCCGCAACTGATCTCGTTCATCGCCAGTGGCTATCTGTTCAAATCCTTCGCTGCACTGGCGGACACCCTTCCCTTCATCTGGATCACGGGTTGGCTGAGACATTGGCTGGAGATCCCAAGCAGCGGTAGTGAGATCGGAGGCGATGACGATCCCTGCATGCAAGTGATGACAAGCACCAATCCGCTGCCAGGCTTGGAGCAGCAGAATTAGCGCCATGGATGCTGCTCTCTCCGGCTTCAACCTGGGCACCGTGCTGTTGTTCAGCTGCGGTCTGTTTGTGACCGCCACCCTGTTCTTCGGAACTCTCGGCGGCTACTACAACACCGATCAGTACGACGGCAACGGCACAGCTCACTAAAGCCAGCTCGCAAGATCAATCCTCAAGCCCACGCCACGCTCGGCATGCCTTCCATCCTCCCCGGCCCGGCGGCCAGCAAAGACGCCATTCGCCTGGCTCTGCAGAGCTGGCCCGACGTTGATCGGTACCTGCAGAGTTGCAAGGGAATCATCGTGCCCCTTGGATCCACTGAACAACATGGCCCAACAGGCGCTATCGGCACCGATGCCCTGACCGCCGAAGCCGTGGCACTCGAGCTGGGACAGCTGAGCGGTGTATTGGTCACACCTGTGCAGGCCTTCGGCATGGCCGAACACCATCTTGGATTTGCGGGCACCATGAGCCTGCAGCCCGCGACCTTACTGGCTGTGATGCATGACCTCGTGATGTCACTGGCCACCCACGGCTTCGAGCGAATCCTGGTGGTCAATGGCCACGGCGGCAACATCGCGACAACCAAGGCAGCCTTTGCTCAGGCCTATGGCACCGCCGCAAGCCGCGGCCTGGAAGTCGCCCCACGTTTGCGCTGCAGGCTTGCGAACTGGTTTATGGCCGGTCCCGTGATGAGGCGCGCACGTGAGCTCTATGGCGACCGTGAGGGACAGCACGCCACCCCCAGCGAGATTGCTGTCACCCTGCATCTCCATGACAGCTTGATCAACAAGCAGAGATCACTACCGGAGCCAGCTCCCTGCGGATCAATTCATGGACCAGCAGACTTCCGGCGCCGCTACCCGGACGGACGCATGGGATCAGACCCCTTTCTGGCCAGACCGGAACATGGCCATGAGCTGTTAAACACAGCCGCTAAGGCATTGCGCGAGGATCTTGAAAATTTTCTCGCCGCTTCATGAGCAAGATCACTGCCGACGACGTGCGCAAGGTGGCCCATCTAGCCCGCCTCGATCTGCCCGAAGAGAAAATCACGACCTACACAGGTCAGCTCGAGCGAATTCTCGATTATGTGGATCAGCTCCAGGGCGTGAGCACCGAAGGCGTTCCTCCTACCACCCGTGCGGTGGAAGTGGTGAATGCCACCAGAGATGACAGGGTGGAAGCTACCCAGGTGCGGGAGGAACTGCTGGAACAGGCACCTCAAAGAGAGGGAGACTTCTTCCGCGTACCCAAAATTCTGGCTGAATAATTCAGCGAGAAGAGTGTCTCTTTTGCTCGGTTTTGATCGTAATTTGGTTGACGAACCCAAGCCATGAACGTCTCAATCGACGCACTGGCATGAACCTGGCCACGCGACGCATTTTTCCCCTACGGCGTTTATGGCTGCGAACACCGACAAGAATGTCGTAAAGGAAGTTATATCCATCACGCTGTGTTTCAAAAATCCCCAGGCGCTGAGGTGAGCCTTTCGAGTCAAGCAAAGGCTTTGTAGCTTCATAAGCAGGTTTGTAATCAAACCAGGGAATTGATGGCCAGAGATGATGAATCAGGTGATAATTCTGCCCCATGATCAACCAATTCATCAGCCTGCCTGGGTAGATTCTGGAGTTTTTCCAGCGATTGCGAGATGTAAAAGGTCGGTGAGGGAGGTAATCAAAAAAGAGTCCCAGAGTTACCCCCACCATCAGTGCTGGAGCAAACCAGCAGTTGAAGATGAAAGGCAGAAATTGAAACTTGGCAGCAGCAAGAACAATCACCAGAAACACACTGCGCTCGAGCCCCCACTGCATCAATTCCCAGCGCTTCCACAACCTTCGCTGAAAGAAAAACCACTCGTGATAGAAAAATCTTGGAGCGATCAGCCAAAGAGGTCCAAAGGTGCTCACGATGTGATCCGGATCATTTTTCGGATCGTTCACATGGGCGTGATGCTCAAGATGAACCCTCGTGAACACTGGGAAACTGAAACCGAGCAGCAGGGCTGAGCCATGACCCATGGCCTGATTGATCCAGGGGACCGGATGCGCCGATTTATGGCAAGCGTCATGGATGACGGTGCCTTCCAGGTGCAGAGCCAGAAAACCTGTGCTCAAGAGCACTGGCAGAGGCCACCCCGCTGAAAACCAGCCCCAGATCGTGAGTGCGGCCAGCACATAACCACCGATGAATAACCCCACAGTGAGGTTCAAAGCTGCAGGTGGTGCAAGGAATTCCCTCGGAACAGAGCGCAAGCGCGTCTCGGAACCTTGCGTTGCAGGTTTGGTGATGGCCTGTGTCATCAGCGAGGGGAGATTGGCTGATCGCAGAGAGTTGAACCAAATTAGGGAAATGGATGCCCACCGGGGGACTTGAACCCCCACGACCGAAGCCACTGGTACCTAAAACCAGCGCGTCTACCAATTCCGCCAGATGGGCAAGTTGCAACTTTAGGCAGAGAACCAGAATGCACTCAGACACGCGGACGCCTTGATGCTGGCCACAATCGCCGGAGACCTCTGTCTGCTGATGGGCCTGGCGGTACTGCTGCTGCCCTTGCTCGCCACTGAGCTGAGCCGGCCCAGGGATGGGGTTTGGGGAGGCGTTGTGCTGTTACTCGGCCTGGTTTTGGTTACCAGCAGTGACCGCCTTCGCGGCGCACCGATGCTGGCCGTCATTTGCAGTGCATTGCTCATCAGTCGACTGGGCGCAGAAGTGGCCCAATCACGCTGGCAACATCTCAGCCAGGACGAGCAACAGCGCCTGCAATCCAAAGAACGTTGGGCGACGAGCGTGCAACAACTCGGAACTTCCGTCACCACCCTTCTAGGCAATATCGGTGCTGCTGTCGGCAACCTGAAACCTGAGCCACCCGCTGCCAATCGTGAAGAAGGCAGTAACCGCAGCGGCAAACGCTGGGTTCGCCCAGAGAACTCCAACCAGCAAGGCAGCCCGGAGCAAGCTCTTAAAACAGCCCTGGAGAAGCCCAAGGAGGCAAAGGCACCCAAGTCGGCCAGCGAAGACGGATAATTCCGTCTGCAGCTGCCCAACCGTGAGCAAGGAGACGCGCGACGCCAACGCCGAAGGACGCCCCTCCTACAAGGACACGCTCAACCTGCTGCAAACCGGCTTCGGCATGCGCGCCAATGCTGTGAAGCGAGAACCGGAGCTGCAGGCGTTCTGGGCCGAACAAGGAATCGACCTGAAGCTCGGCCTCAACAATCCTGGGGGAGTCTTCACGCTGCACGACGGACCGCCCTACGCCAACGGCCCCCTGCACATGGGCCACGCCTTGAACAAGGTTCTCAAGGATGTGATCAACAAGTATCAAATCCTGCGGGGACGCAAGGTTCGGTACATCCCTGGATGGGACTGCCATGGCCTGCCGATCGAGCTGAAGGTGCTGCAGTCGATGGATCAGGAACAGCGCCAAGCACTCACTCCCATCAAGCTGCGCAAAAAGGCTGCCGCCTACGCCAGCAAGCAGGTCGACAGCCAAATGAAGGGGTTTCAACGCTGGGGCATCTGGGCCGACTGGCAGCAGCCCTACCTCACTCTTCAGAAGGACTATGAAGCAGCCCAGATCAGGGTTTTCGGCGACATGGTTCTCAAAGGGCACATCTACCGGGGCCTCAAACCAGTGCATTGGAGCCCCAGTTCGCAAACAGCGCTGGCTGAGGCTGAGCTCGAATATCCCGATGACCACACCAGCCCCAGCGTTTACGTGGCCTTCCCAGCCGTTGAATTGCCCCCGGTCCTGCGTGACGCCCTGACAGCAGCGGGAATCGCCTTGCCAAGCGATGCCGATGCCCTCGGCCAGGCTTTTCAGGTGGCGATCTGGACCACAACTCCCTGGACGCTTCCGGCCAACCTGGCGGTCTCGGTCAACGAACGGCTGGACTACGCCCTGGCCGACGATGGCAAGGGGCGATTGCTTTTGGTTGCCGCTGACCTGATCGACTCCCTCGCCACAACACTCGAGTTACCACTCGTCCGCAAAGCAACAGTCAAAGGAGCTCTGCTCGCTGGACTGACGTATCGCCATCCCCTACTGGATCGCACCAGTCCCGTTGTGATTGGCGGTGAATACATCACCACGGAATCAGGCACAGGCCTGGTGCATACCGCTCCCGGACACGGTGTTGATGACTTTCACACGGGACAGAAAAACGGACTGCCGGTTCTCTGCCCTGTCGATGCAGCAGGAAACCTCACGGAGGAGGCGGGACCCTTCGCCGGCCTCAACGTCCTGAAGGACGCCAACCCAGCAATCATCGAGGCGCTTGAGACGGCGAGAGCGCTGCTCAAGCAGGAGGCCTACGGGCACCGCTACCCCTATGACTGGCGCACGAAAAAGCCCACGATTTTCCGCGCTACTGAACAATGGTTCGCCTCCGTGGACGGCTTCCGCCAGCAGGCCCTCGATGCCATTGATCAAGTCGAGTGGACTCCCACTTCAGGGCGCAACCGCATCGAAGCGATGGTGAAGGAACGGGGCGACTGGTGCATCTCACGTCAGCGCACCTGGGGTGTGCCGATCCCAGTCTTCTACAACCGCAGTGGAGGCGACGTTCTGCTCAACGCCGACACGCTTGCTCACATCGAAGCGCTGATCGGCGAACACGGTGCAGACGTGTGGTGGGAAAAGGACGAGGCCGATCTACTGCCGCCCGCCTATGCCGATCAAGCGGATCAGTGGCGCAAGGGCACCGACACGATGGACGTCTGGTTCGACTCCGGCTCCAGCTGGGCAGCAGTCTCCAGCCAGAAAGAGACCCTCAGCTACCCCGCCGATCTCTACCTAGAGGGCTCCGACCAACATCGCGGCTGGTTCCAGAGCTCACTGCTCACATCGGTAGCAGTCAATGGCCATGCCCCTTACCAACGGGTGCTCACCCACGGTTTCGCCCTCGATGAGAAGGGTCGCAAGATGAGCAAATCGCTGGGCAACGTTGTTGACCCGATGGTGATCATCGAGGGCGGCAAGAATCAGAAGCAGGAGCCTGCCTACGGCGCAGATGTGCTGCGCCTGTGGGTGAGCTCGGTTGACTACTCCGCTGATGTGCCGATTGGTGCCGGGATCTTGCGTCAGCTCGCGGATGTTTACCGCAAGGTTCGCAACACCAGCCGCTACCTGCTTGGCAACCTCCACGACTTCAATCCTGCCGGCGACGCGGTTCCTGTGGCTGAGCTGCCACTGCTGGACCGCTGGATGCTGCAGCGCACTGCGGAGGTGATGGATGAAATCACGGAAGCGTTCGAGAGCTATGAGTTCTTCCGCTTCTTTCAGTTGCTGCAGAACTTTTGCGTCACCGATCTGTCGAACTTCTATCTCGACATCGCCAAAGACAGGCTCTATGTGAGTGCCCCTTGCGACCATCGACGGCGGAGCTGCCAGACCGTGATGTCTTTGATCATCGAACGCCTGGCCGGCCTGATTGCTCCAGTGCTTTGCCACATGGCCGAGGACATCTGGCAGAACCTGCCCTACGAGGTCGAGGAGAGATCAATTTTCAACCGCGGCTGGCCGACAGTTCCGCCCGAGTGGCGCGATCCCAGCCTTAGCGAACCCATTCAGCGATTGCGCGAGCTGCGTGCTGCGGTGAACAGAGTTCTTGAAGACTGCCGCAGCCGACAGGAACTAGGGGCATCGCTGGAGGCAGCCGTCAGAATCGAAACCCGCAAGCCCGAGCTGGAATCAGCCCTTAACTGGTTAAACGAGAACGGCAACGCGGAAGCCGATGGCCTGCGCGACTGGCTACTGGTCTCACAACTGCAACTAGGAGGAGAGCCCTGGGCCGAACTCTTGGCCAACCAGACCGACGACACCGCGATCATTGAGGTGAGCAGAGCGCGTGGAATCAAATGCGAACGCTGCTGGCACTACGAAAGCGATGTCGGACAGCACAGCCAGCATCCGGCACTCTGCGGACGCTGCTGCAGTGTTCTAAATCGACGTGATCACCAGCTGGCCTGAGCCAGCAGGTCGTCCGGTTTCAGAGGACCGACAAGACGTGTTTCGCCGGCAGGATCCAGAGGGCCCTGAAGCAGTTCCGCCCAGTCCAGGCGCGTTCCCTCGGGGATCACCGAGGCGTCTGGATCGAAGGCTGTTGGATGGGTTGTGCTGCTGCTGAAGCCACGAAAAATCAACAGTTCAAACGGCTCATCCAGTACAAATCCGTGCAACCTCACCACCCGATCAGGGCTCAGACGCGTGCGCTCTTCCAGACCCTGAACCAGAGCGATGGAGTCCATGATCAGAAATCCCCTGCGACCCTTCCCTGCTTAGGAAGACGCACCAGAGCCCACTGCAACAGACCCACGACATAAGCCACCAGCGCCACGTATCCAATGAACGCGGCAACGGCCATCGTCCACTCACCGCCGAAGACGAAGTCAAACACCCGCTCAGCGACCCGATGCAGCCCCTGGGGTGCCTCCAGCCACACCCGACAGGCATCAGTCCCAAGCTGACGGGTGCAGCCCAGTGCCGAACCGGACATCACGGCAGCGAACACAGCGAAAACTGTGAGGGACCATCGCCAGACCCGCACCGTGAACGGCAGCGCACGACCAGGAGGGCTGTCGGCCAGCTCCTCATTAAGGTCAACCCAGAACCACAGAGACGCAGCCATCAGCAGAGGAGCGAGGAATGCCGTGAGATAACCGATCGGCCGTTGATCAGTAAGCAACAGCACGCTGATGGCCAGCAGGCTCGCCACTTTCCAGTAGATCCCGAGCAACCTCACTAGGGCAGGGTCACGTCGCAGCCCCGACCAGATCAGAAGCACCAGCGGAATCCCGAGAGCAATCGTTGCCCCCAGGCGATAGGTCAGCCACACCAGGGTGCGTGTTGTGAAATCGGACACCGGCCAGGGACATCAGAGGGCCATTATCACGGTCATCCAGCAGGTCGAAAGGATTGGTAAGGTCCAATCCATGGTTCCGTTTAATCCTCTCGACTGGTTCCGGAGCCGCGGGCTGCAGGCCCGATGCCGACATGCCCTTTCCAGCAAGCCTTCTCTTGAGGACGCTGCACGGGACGTGACCACTGCTCTGGGCTCAAATGAGGCCGATCTAGCGTTGGTCTTTATCTCGAGTCACTTCGCGAGCGATCTGACCCGCCTTCTACCCCTGCTGCAACAACGCCTCAACGCCAAACACTGGCTGGGTTGTCTGGGAGGTGGGGTCGTTGGCACCACAACCGCAGGGGAAGCCCATGAGCTGGAACGCACTCCAGCACTCAGCATCACTCTCCTCAACCTTCCAGGGGCTGAACTGAGCAGCTTCAGTCTCGACAGCACCCAACTGCCCGATCTTGATGGAGCCGCCAAGAACTGGCAGGACTGGGTGGGGGTGAACCCTGCCCACAGTCGTTCGATGTTGCTGCTGCTCGATCCGGGATGTAATTCCATCAACGATCTGGTCAGCGGACTGGATTACGCCTACCCCGGTATCGCCAAAGTCGGAGGCATCGCTGTCCCTCACAACGCTGATCATGGCTCACTGCTCTACGACAATCAGGTTGTCGGGGGAGCAATTGGGCTCAGCATCGGCGGAACCTGGAGCCTGGATCCAGTGGTCGCCCAGGGATGCCGACCGATCGGACCGGTCTTCGCCATCGAACAGGCTCAACGCAACGTTCTGCTCGAACTGAGTGACGGCGACCGCCGCGCCAGTCCGGTGGCCTGCCTGCAGCGTGTGCTCGCCGATCTCAGCGCCGAGGACAGGGAGCTGGTACAGCACTCACTGTTCCTGGGTGTGGAGCGGGAGGAATTGGTTGCGGACGCCATGCTGGCTGGGCTGAATCAGGGCGGCGTATCAGCCGATCGCCCCGAAAGAGCCTTTCTGGTGCGCAATCTGATCGGCGTTGATCCCCGCAACGGCGCTGTTGCAGTTGCCGATCGCGTCCGTGCTGGACAAAACGTGCAGTTCCAGCTGCGTGAAGCGCAGGCATCCAGACTGGAAGCCCGACAGCTGTTGCAGAGCCGGCGGGATCAAAGCAGCGAGTCAGCACCACTGATGGGAGTCCTATTCGCCTGTATGGGCCGGGGCAAAGGCCTGTTCGGCAACCCTGATGGCGATGTGACCATCGCTCGCGAGGTCTTTCCGCAACTTCCGGTTGCTGGCAGCTTCTGCAATGGCGAGATCGGACCTCTTGGGGGTGCCACACATCTGCACGGTTACACCGCCTGCTGGGGTCTGTTGCGCTGCGATCCGCCCGAATCTGAGGCTGTACCGCGGTCCTGATGCGGCAGCACGTCAATCCCCTCAGCCGCTTCTTTCAACTGCCCTTAGAGCTGCCCGGGCCCGATCAGCTGTTCGACTCAGCACATCGCCCCCTTCATCTGGATATCGGCTGCGCCCGAGGCGTCTGTCTTTTAGAACTGTCAGCACTGAAACCCGATTGGAATCATTTAGGAGTGGAAATCAGACGTCCGCTCGTGCTGGCAGCCCAGCGTGACCGCGACCGACTGGAGCGACATAACCTCCATTACCTCTTTTGCAACGCCAACATCAGCCTGGAAGGCTGGCTTGCGGAGCTGTCCAGAGATCAGTTGCAGCTGGTGAGCATCCAATTCCCAGATCCCTGGTTCAAGCGTCGCCACCGCAAACGCCGGGTGATGCAGCCCTCTCTGCTGCTAGCAATCGCGGCAGCGCTCAGCCCCAATCGCGAACTGTTTTTGCAAAGCGATGTCTTGGAGGTGGTGGAACCCATGGTGACCCTTGTGGAACTGAGCGGTTGCTTTGAGCGTCCCAGCGAAGACAGCCGTCCCTGGCGAGCCGACAATCCCCTGCCGGTGCCGACGGAACGCGAGCGCTACGCGGAGGAGCAGGGGCTGCCCGCCTACAGGGTGCTATACCGCCGCAACAAACAGCCACTACCGGAGCGGGAAGAACTGGAGATCGCCTGGCAACGGGTCGATAATCCTGCTGATGTTCCTCTCAATCACTGATGGCTGAGGCTTCGGCCCCGACCCCCTGGCTGCTGCGCTGGCAAGGACTCCTGCCAGGTTCCGCGGCACAGCAGAAGCGCATTAGCGACCTGGCGGGGATTGTGCTGATCCTGCTGATGGCCGGACTGCCAGTGCTTACGCGTACAGGCCTGGGGTTGATCATGCTGGCCTGCGGAGCCCTCTGGCTGCTCTGGTCACTTACTCGGACTCCCGCTCGCATTGGCACGATCAGTGGCTGGCTGCTGCTATTCCTGGCAGTGGCGTTACTGGCCAGCGGTTTTTCACCCGTACCGAGCGCCGCCGCCAAAGGGCTCCTGAAATTGGTCAGCTACCTCGGCGTGTATGCACTGATGCGCCAGCTGCTGAGTGTGAAGCCTGAATGGTGGGACCGTTTAGTCGCGGCCTTGCTGGGAGGATCTCTGCTCAGCAGCTTGCTGGCATTACGTCAGCTTTATGCCCCCACAGAGGAGCTCGCTCGCTGGGCCGATCCCAACTCGGTGGCGGAGGGCACCATCCGCATTTACGGGCCACTGGGCAACCCCAACCTGCTGGCGGGGTACCTCGTTCCCATCCTGCCCATCGCCATGGTGGCCATGATCCGATGGCGTGGCTGGGGATCCAGGCTCTACGCCGCTACAGCACTGACTCTTGGCTGTGCTTCAACACTGTTCAGCTATAGCCGCGGAGGCTGGCTCGGCATGGTGGCCTCAGTGGGTGCACTGCTGCTACTGCTGCTGCTCCGCTACATCCGCCACTGGCCAGCGTTCTGGCGACGGCTTCTGCCCCTGGCGCTGCTTGTGGTCACGGGGGTGGTGCTCGCCATTGCTGCCACTCAGCTGGAACCGATCCGCACCAGAGTCGCCAGCCTGCTGGCAGGTCGAGGCGACAGTTCCAACAATTTCCGCATCAACGTCTGGCTGGCAGCCATCGACATGATCCAGGACCGTCCCTGGCTGGGCATCGGCCCAGGGAATGCAGCCTTCAACAGCGTTTACCCTCTCTACCAGCAACCGAAGTTCAACGCCCTCAGCGCCTATTCAGTACCGCTTGAAATCCTCGTTGAAACGGGCATCCCTGGCCTAATCGCCTGCCTGGGGCTCGGGGTTGCCAGCATCCGCAATGGCTTACGAGCACTCACCGCAAACTCAGAACTTGCTCTTCCCTGCCTGGGCTGCCTGGCGGCCATTGCCGGATTGCTCATCCAGGGCGCAGCCGACACGATCTTCTTCCGCCCGGAAGTGCAAATCAGCGGATGGTTCTGCCTCGCCACCCTGAGCCAGATGCCCCGGAACTCTTGAACAAGCCCTTGCCCATCCTGGCTGGTTTTGATGCCGGTCAAACCAATTGCCGCTGCCGGCTCAGTGTCTGGGAGAACGGGAAGCTGAAGAGAGTCGCTGACGGTTCAGGGCCTGGAGTGAGTCATCTGGATGCCGATGACGGCGAAGAGCGCTTTCGCTCTGCCATCCGCGCCAGCCTCAACAGTGCCCGACTCGACTGGACCCAGCGATTGGGACTCAATCCCGATGAGGCAGAACCGATCAGTGCTGCTGCAATCGGAGCGAGCGGCATTGAGGTTGGGACTCCCGTGCAGGCGAGGGGCGGAGCGCTTCTCGCTTCAGAGCTACAGCTACCCGAAGCTCGCTGTCTGGCAACCGGCGACGAACGCACCGCCTTGCGGGGCGCATTCCCCGACCAGGCGGGCATCGTGCTGATCAGTGGTACCGGAATGATTGTGGTTGGTCGGGATTCCAATGGCCGCGAGCATCGTTGCGGGGGCTGGGGCTGGCGTCTGGATGGCGCGGGATCTGCCTTTGACATTGGCCATCATGCACTTCAACTGAGCGTGAAGATGGCCGACGGCCGTGCTGCTGATGGGCCCCTGCGCCATCGGCTCTGGGATGCACTGAACTGTCGCAGCGCCGCCGAACTCAAATCTCTCGTGGTGAGCCCCTTCCATGAAGTCGCCGATCAGGCAAAGTTAGCGCCGCTGGTCGACGCTGCAGCCGCAGAAGGAGATGCAGCCGCTCGGGCAATCCTCCAGCAGTCGGCCTCAGCGCTCGCTCTGGCAGTAGGTGCCACTGCTCAGGCACTCGATCTGAAGACGCAATCACTAGGCGCCCGCGGGGGAGCACTGGAGCATTTGTCAGAGTTCCGTCAACTCGTCAACAAAGCAATCTTCGAGCTGCTGCCGGAGAGCACTTGGCAGTCAGCGTCGGGGGATGCCTGTGATGGTGCGCTGGCCTGCGCCCTGGAACGATCTGCCCTCAAGCCACATTGAGATGGCGGTCTGCGGCCTCAGCCAGGCGACCGGTCCAGAGTTCCACCACATCCGCTTCAGCCGCTTCCACCATCACCCGCAACAGAGGTTCGGTGCCGCTTGCGCGCACCAAAACCCTGCCGTCGTCGGCCATCGAACGTTTTGCTTCGTCGACCAGCTCTCGCAGCGGGGCGCACTCGGCCCAACCCTTGCGACGGGCTAAGTCTGTGACTCGTACATTCACCAGCTTCTGGGGATAGGCCTGGAAGCTGCGGTCAAGCCAATCCTCGAGAGTCATCTGCTGGCCATGGCAGAGAGTGGCGAGCTGAAGGGCAGTAAGAACCCCATCCCCGGCGAGTCCATGGGCTGAAGAAAGGATGTGTCCGGACTGTTCACCTCCAAGAGCTGCACCACTACTCACCATGGCCGCGTGCACATGCTGGTCTCCCACCGGAGTCCGCTCCAGCTGCCCACCTCTCGCCTGCCAGGCCCGCTCAAATCCAAGGTTGGACATCACCGTGGCGACCAGGCGCTGATCAGGCAGAGCACCGCTGTCTTGAAGCACAGATCCCCAGAGATAGAGGACGTGGTCACCATCAACCACGCGGCCACGACCGTCGACTGCAAGCATCCGATCGGCATCACCATCGAAAGCGAAGCCCATGGCCGCGCCACGTTCGATCACCGCCTTACGCAGAGGGCCAAGATGGGTGGATCCACAACCCACGTTGATGCGTTCGCCGTCAGCGACTGCATGCAGCAGGGTGAGGTCGGCCCCAAGTGAGCGGAAGACCTCTGCACCGCAGGCGGTGGCAGAACCCCAACACAGATCGAGCACGATCGGTACGCCATCCAGACGCTGATGCTGAACGCTGCTCAGCAGACTGTCGCGATAGTGCTCCAGCAATTCAGCGCGGTGGCTTGCAGCTCCACAGGCGCTCACCGGCCCAGCAGCATCAGTTTCTCCACGCAGACCGGATTCGATGCGGCTTTGCAACGCAGAACCCAGCTTGCTGCCGTCAGGCCCGAACACTTTGATGCCATTGTCTTCAGGCGGGTTGTGACTTGCAGAAACCATCAGCCCACCCGATGCCTGAAAGCGACGGATGAGGCCTGGAACCGCCGGTGTGGGACAAAGGCCAAGAGTCCAGACCTCGCGACCTGCAGCAGTTAGGCCTGCGGTCAGTGCTGCCACAACCATCGAACCGCTGCAGCGGGAATCCATCCCGATCAGGACGGGACCATCCGGTGGCAAGACTCGCCCGCACCAGAAACCCACCTGCAATGCCAGAGCAGGAGTGATCGCCGAACCGACGCGCCCCCGCAAACCATCTGTCCCGAAACTGACCTCGGGGGACTGGAGTGAGCCAAGCGGATGGGCAGCAGGAGAGGCCATATGGTCTCATTTGTGGACTGAACCTTAAGAGCCTTGAGACAACCGATCCCTGAACCAGTGACAGGCCCTCAGCCGCACGATGCCAATCAATTCCATCGCTGAGGCACAAGCAGCAGTGCTGCCAGCTCGAGCAGAGCCCATAAACCCACCAGCAGCACGACCCAGCCAGGCAGCCACTGCAACGGCCACAGCCAGCGCAGGCCCCAAACCAAAAAAGCCAGCCCTAAAGCCATAACCAGACGCAAGCGTTGGCGCTGGCCAGGCCTGGGTTGCCGACGCTGAGCAACCATCCAGTTCGATCCTGCTGGGCACAGAATGCCAGCAGTTTCCAGCCATGGCTTGAACACTCGAGAGACCCGCGGACCGCTGCTTCTCGGTGGCACCACGCTTCTGACTGTTCTGGCGATCCTGGGGGGTCGCGCCATGTTGCGCAGTCAGCACACTCCGATCACGCCAGAGTTGAGTGATGCCCAGCTCTGGAGGCACTACCGCTGGTCCGCGAACCCTGAGCAGCGGCGAGAAGCGGCCTTGATGCTGGGCGGCCGTAGCGGCGATTCTCCGCAAAGACGCAGGCACCTGCTCAGCGGACAGGGCTGGGGGCCAGACCCACTGGCCGCAGTCGCCCTCAAACAACAAGCTCTGGCGGCAAAGTCGCTGGGCCGCAATGAGGAGGAGCGACAGCACTGGAGCGATCTGCTCCGACGTTTTCCCACTTCCGTGGCCAGTGCCGATGCCCGCTATCACCTTGCTGATCGCCAGCAGCAACTGAAGGAGGAGTTGCTCAGACTTCAACCTGCCCATCCCGCTGCTCTAGCGGCTGCCGCCGAATTACCGGACGACGCCGATCAGGCTTTGGTCCAAACCAATGCCCTTCATCTGGCCCGTTGGGGAGCCAGCTGGCCAGGAGCGCAGCGTCTGCTTCGCCAGGCCTGTGGCGACGTAACAGGCCAAGGACTTGAGCAGCAACAGCGTCTGCAACTCGCCGCCGCCCTGGCAGAGCTTGGTGATGGCCGATCCGCTGAACTTTGTCTGCAAGGAACACCGCTGGCGCCGTCGCAGGCGCTGACGATCGGGCGCACATTGCTTCGAGGCAACAAGGATCAACAGCAGCGCGGTGAAGCGATGTTGTTGCAGCTGGCCAAGGATCATCCAGACAGCGAAGAGGCACTGGAGTCAGCAGCGCTGCTGAGCGAGCCCTTGCGTCCGAAACAGGCCCTCATCGACGCTTTGCCTGAATCCCTACAGAAACGATCAGCCGATGTGGCCGCAGCCCGGGTCCGTCTGTCAGGGGGCGATGGAGGGCTGGTCGTGCTGAAACGATGGCCAGGCCATCCAGCAAGCTGGCAACTGCAATGGGACCTGGCTCGTGACGCGCTACTGACCGGTCAATGGGACCTGGCACGGTCATGGTTGGCTGCGATCCCAGCTGAACGTCTGCCTGACCCCCTGCGTGCTCGCCAGCAGTTCTGGCTGGGGATGAGCCTGGACAAACTCGGAGACAACAACGGTGCCAAAAAGATTTGGCAGACACTGACGCGTGAGCAGCCACCCGGCTATTACACCTGGCGAGCTCAGGCCAGGCTTGGATCTGGCAACTTGCCTGAGCTCTCAGGAGACAAGGTCATCAATGCCACAGAGACTGACCGCCTGAACTCTGTCCAGACCTGGAGCCCTCTCAATAGCGGCAATCCCTTGATTGACCAGCTCTGGCGCCTTGGCATGAATCAGGAGGCCTGGGAGACCTGGCGCAGCGATGCAGGCAACGCCGAACCATCGCCGCAACAGCTCCTAGTGGAAGGGCGACTTCGGCTGGGGATGAATGACCACTGGACCGGTCTAAGTCGGCTGTGGCGAGCCAGCCTGCGCCTGGTGTCACCAACCTGCAACACCCGTCAGCTGCTGCACAACAGCCTTCACCCCCAACCATTGCTGCCCCTGTTCCTGAAAGCTTCAGCGCAGGAAAAGGTGCGATTGGAGTTACTTCTGGCTGTTGCCCGCCAAGAATCCCGATTTTCCCCCAGTGTGTCTTCACCAGTTGGTGCAGTGGGGCTCTTGCAACTGATGCCGACCACTGCCGCCGAAGTTGCGGGAGAACAGCTCAATGCCGATGACCTGCGCGAACCAGAACGGAATGCCATTCTCGGAGCCCGCTACCTAGAAGGTCTCCTGGAGCTTTGGCAAGGCAACCCATGGCTGACAGTGGCCAGCTACAACGCTGGGCCGGGCGCAGCAGGATCGTGGGTGAGCCCTGAACTCGATCAAGACCCTGAGTTGTGGGTCGAACGCATTCCATACCCTGAAACCCGTCTTTACACCAAGAAAGTGCTCGGCAATCTCTGGGCTTATCTGAACAACAGCTCAGGCAACGATCTCAGCACTGATGGCTGCACCGAGTGAAGTCGGGGGGTTGGGCAGGTCATGCCCGATCCAGATGCCGGCGATCACGATTACCGCAAGCCAGAACGCCATCAACTGCGGAGGGGGAACCACTTTGATGCGGCTCAGGTCAAGGCGTGCCAGCAGGGTGGCGGACCCCAGAATCAGCACATCCGACAACAGACTCAGACTGAGAACGTAGAGGCCAACAGTGATCAACAGTGTGAGAGTGACCACCAAACTGAGCACTCGACTGGACGCCATCAGCATTGAAAGCTGACGGAGCAGTAGATCGGGCATGGTGCAAATCACAACCACCACCACCGCCTGGATCAGCTCGAGAGCCCAGAACGTGCTCACCGAAATCGAATGGGCCTCGGCCAGCCAGGCCTCCTGGATCGCCCAGTGATGGCCGAGGAACAGCGACACCACGAACAGAACGATCAGCAGCGGGGCCCGAAGCGGTAGCAAGAGAAAACGCAAGACGGGCATCGGCTTGGGGCAGATTCGCGGCGGACAAACGTCGATTAACGACGCGATCATCTGCGGTCAGACGCTAGCAACAGCAAGCGGTTTGTCCTGTCAGAGTGGTGTCATTGATGTCAGTCCAGGATGACCGACAGCGCTTCAAACTCCAGCCTCACCACACTTCAGAAAATTCTGTTGCTGGTTTCAGCCCTGGTGTTGGCTGTCGGCCTTTTCCTGGTGCGCAACGGCGGTTCGATCGAATCGCCGCTTGATCAGCTCGCCCGACGTTCACTGTCTCCGGAAGTGGCTCTCAGCAACGGTCGACCCACGATCCTCGAGTTCTATGCCGACTGGTGCGAGGTCTGCCGGGAGATGGCTCCAGCGATGCTGGAGGTTGAGCAACGCCACAGTGCCGATCTGGACGTGGTTCTCGTCAACATCGACAATCCGCGCTGGCTTGACCTGACGGCTCGCTACGACGTGACTGGAATTCCTCAGCTCAACCTGTTCTCTTCAGACGGCACAATGCGAGGCCGCTCGCTCGGAGGGCGTAGTGAAGCCGAGCTGGATTCGATCGCCAATGCCTTGTTGGACGGCGGCCCACTTCCAGCTCTGTCCGGCGTAGGCAGCACAAGTCCTCTTCCGGAGGCTGCCTCGGTGGATTCCGCCGGTCCACGAAGCCACTCATAACTCCGGTCAATACTGACTGGGGAGGCGATGATCGACCGACACCCCGTACCCGAAACCTCAAAACCTCATGGATTCCCGCTTCCGGGTCGAACTGATCGCCGCCACGCCCAATCCCCAGCAGAGCGTGTATGCCGGCATGCACCAGGACTACAGCGAGGGATTCGTGGTGATGGAACGCGATCAGTGGCCGAACGAAACGAGAGCTGGGGAAATTTGCATCAAACGATTGCTGGGTGGCATGAAAGGACATTACGGACCACTGGAACATGCCCAGATCGTGCTGAACGTGGGCTGGTTTCCTCACTCGGTGATGCAGCAAGCCAGAACGCACCGGGTGGGCGTGAGCTTCGATGTGCAATCGATGCGTTATACCGGCGAGCGCATCTGCCGAGCTGCTGATGGGGAACTGGATCTTGAGGAAGTGTTCTATCTGCGTCCGGTGGGGGAGTATCGAGACCGGCTTGGCAAGAAATACACCTATGCATTCGAACACAGATTGATCGATCTGAAACTCTGCCAACAGGCAGCGGAGCGCTATCGCGATCTGTTACGCGAAGGCTTTTCTGAAGAGCATGCCCGAGGCATCCTGCCGTTTGACTACCGACAGCACTTTGTTGTCAGTTTCAGTCTGCGAGCCTTCCTTCACTTCCTGGATCTGCGTTCCAAACTTGATGCGCAACAGGAAATCAGAGAGCTCTGTGACCTGATGTGGCCGCATCTCCAGAGCTGGGCACCTGAGTTTGCTGACTGGTACGAAAAAAACCGCCTACACAAGGCGCGATTGGCGCCCTGACGAAGAGGCGATATCCATATCTTGTCGGCCTTAAACCTTGGCTAATGTCACTTGTTCAGGTTGATGCTGATATTTGCCCTGGCGATCGCTGTAGGTGGTGTCACAAGGATCACCTTCAAAGAACAGCAGCTGGCAGATGCCTTCATTGGCATAGATGCGGCAGTCAGCTCCTGAGCTATTGCTGAATTCAAGCGTGAGATGCCCCTCCCAGCTGGCCTCAGCAGGTGTGGTGTTCACGATGATCCCTAGTCGTGCATAAGTGCTCTTGCCGAGACAGATCACAGTGATGTTCGGCGGTACCTTCATCTTTTCTAGAGCCACGCCCAAGCCATAGGAATGGGCCGGAAGGATGAAGTAGTCACCATCGTCATCATGGTGAAGCTCTGTGGGTTCAAGGTTTCCAGGATTGAACCGTTTGGGGTTCATCACTGTTCCAGGAACATGCTTAAAAATCAGAAATTCCCGAGGCGATAAACGCAGGTCATAGCCGTAGGAGGAACATCCAAAGCTGAGAACAGGTGCAAGCTTCTGTTCAGGGTCCAGATGACGAATCAAGCCCCTCTGAAAGGGTTCAAGCATGCCGGCTGCAGCCTGTTCAGTGATCCAACGATCGTTCTTAAGCATCAGAAACCCCTACGCAGTTCCGTCACTTGATCTGCCAGGCCCATAAGAGATTCCGGAATCGACGGTCCTGTGATGATCACATCCATAGAACCAGGGCGTGCATCAAGGCTGTCACGCACGTCAGCTTCGTTCAGATAGCCGAGTGCAATGGCCAAACCGAGTTCATCTAGAACCAACTGATCGAGATCCCCACTAGCCAGGTGGCGGCGACAGATCTGCCAGACCGCCTGAACAGCATCCACTGTCGTGGATTCAGATGAGCTGGCCGGGTCCGAAAGACAACCCATCACCGCCGGCCTCATCCAGACCATGCGATCACAGAGGGTAATTGCCGCATCAGGCCCCTGAGCAACTCCACCCTTGAGAAACTGCATCACTGCAACACGGCTGCCAAGCCCAGCGGAACGCAGGGCCTGACTAAGCACCGTGCCAAAACTGCCTCGATAGGGGGCTGTATGCACCTGCAACTGCCCTTCAGGGGCCACCAGATGCAGGGGCTGATGAGGCTGGAGCGAGGGCAAGGGATGCAAGCCTGCACGATTGAGAGCCCGTTGATCGGCATCGCTCTGTTCGCTGGAGCGATGGCTGGGGCTCAGGCTGGCTGTCATCTCAGTCGCTTCCGTCGTAACTGAATCCAATCGACCCAGCGGAATTCGAATCTAGCGGCGAAAATGCAAATCACAATCCCTTTGACACCATCCCTGGTGTCTCTACGCCAACTGGCAGGCTCAAGATCCCGATCCTTTGCCCCATGAGCGAGACCCAGCGCAACGATGGTCGCCAACCCGCCGATCTCAGGACCTTCTCCGTCGACTGGGATCCCATGGGCTTCGCTCTGAGCTCCGTCATCGTTCGCACCGGACGCACCACCGTGCTTTGCAGCATCTGCCAGGAAGATGGCGTCCCACGCTGGCGACGTGATCAGGGCCTGGGCTGGCTCAGTGCTGAATACCGTCTTCTGCCGGGATCCACCCCTGATCGTCAGCGCAGGGAACTCATGAAATTGTCAGGACGAACCCAGGAGATCCAACGCCTGATCGGCCGCAGCCTGCGAGCCGCAATCGACATGGAGGCTCTGGGAGAAAACACACTGCTAATCGACTGCGATGTGATTCAAGCGGATGCTGGAACTCGGACTGCGGCAATCACTGGTGCATGGCTCGCCCTGCAGAAGGCCTGCGAACGGCTGCTTGCACAAGGCCGCATCAGCAGCAATCCTGTTGTCAACCAAGTGGCAGCGGTCTCTGTGGGCCTGATCGAGGGGCATCCCCTGCTCGATCTGGACTACAGCGAAGACAGTCGGGCCGATGTGGATCTCAATGTGGTGATGAACAACGCTGGCGATCTGCTGGAGCTGCAAGGCACTGCGGAGGGTGCGCCATTCAGTCGCCAGCAGCTCAACAGCCTTCTGGACCTTGCCGAACCAGGGCTCAAGCAACTCATGGCTGCACAGCTGAATGCACTCCATAAAGACTGAGCCAGGAGAACCGTGTGCGTTGCTACAGGGTGACAACGCATCGCTCCGTAACTTCCCGGAATTGATGCGTTGGTCATGGCCGAAGTAATGCGCGGCTTCAGTCGGACTGCTCCCCAACCTGGGCGATCCACAGAGACAAGCCTGACCAATGCGCCCAACCCCGCCAGCCGAACCCTGCTGGAAGTGATCCGTGATCTGGATGGCGCCAGCACCGAAATGGTGGAGCGGAACAAGACGATCTTTTTCCCTGGCGACCCCGCCGAGCGCGTTTATCTGATCCGACGAGGGGCCGTGCGTCTGTCGAGGGTGTACGAGTCGGGAGAAGAGATCACCGTTGCCCTGCTGAGAGAGAACAGCCTGTTCGGCGTGCTCTCACTACTCACCGGGCATCGCTCCGATCGCTTTTATCACTCCGTGGCATTCACCAGAGTCGAGATGGTGACAGCACCGGCGAGCTCAGTGCGCCAGGCAATCGAAGCGGACACCAGCGTGGGACTGCTTCTACTGCAGGGTCTCTCCAGCCGAATTCTGCAGACCGAGACCATGATCGAAACCCTCACACACCGGGATATGTCCTCCCGGTTGGTGAGCTTTCTGCTTGTCCTCTGCAGAGACTTCGGCATGCCTGGGGCCCAGGGCATCACCATTGACCTGCGTTTGTCTCACCAGGCCATCGCTGAAGCGATCGGATCCACGCGTGTCACGATCACGCGACTGCTTGGCGATTTGCGCAATTCAGGTCTGGTCGAAATTGACCGCAAGAAAATCACCGTTCTGGATCCGATTGCGCTGGCCAAACGTTTCAGTTAATTCCTCGACAGGTGAAGATGGGCAGCACCTCAGCGGCCTGCCGCATGTTTGAACGTCCGTGACCGGGTGGCTTCTGCTGCTGTCCCTGTTGATCCTTGGGGGAGTGCTCTCGACCCTTGGTGATCGACTGGGCTCAAGGGTCGGCAAGGCTCGGCTGAGCCTTTTTGGGCTTCGCCCACGTCAAACCGCTGTGGTGATCACAGTGCTAACGGGGAGCCTGATCAGTGCCCTATCGCTGGGTCTGATGCTGCTGGTGAGCCGTCAGCTGCGCGTTGGCCTCTTTGAACTCAACGACTTGGAAGCACGACTGCGCAGCAGCCGCTCCGATCTGAAAGGAAGCCGCAGGGCTCAACAAAAGGCCCGTCAACAACTCGAGCAGGCTCGCGCCGATGAAATCAAAGCCAGGAAGATCCTGGCTGATGCCCAGGCACGGGCCGGTGAGCTGCGCAGCACACTTCAACCGCTGCAGGAACAGACGCGCCGACTTGAGGCGGAACGACAGAGACTCAGCCAAGACGTGCGCAACCGCGATGCGGAAATCCAGCGCACGGACGATGAACTTCGGGCGGTGCGCGAACGCATCAGCTCCGGCGAAGCGGAGCTCCAGCAACTAGAGGAAAACCTGCTGGCACTACGGCGTGGCGATGTGGCCATCAGCAGTGGCCAGCCACTGGCCACCGTCACGCTCAAGCTGGATCGTCCTGATCAAGCCCGCCAAGTGATTGACCAGGTGCTGCGGGAAGCCAATCTGCAGGCCTATCAGAAAGTTCTGCCTGGACAGGCGCCTGATCGCCAGATCATCCTCGTGCCCCGCCAGGACATTGAAAGGCTGGAAACAGCCATCCGAAAACCAGGCACCTGGGTGGTGCTGCTGCGCTCAGCGGCCAATGTGCTGCGTGGTGAGCGCGTGGTTTACGCCTTCCCGGATGTTCGACCCAATGTGGCCATCACCATTGAGGGAGAAGTTCTGGCCAAAACCACTCTTGCCAGCCAGGACACCAGTCCTGAAGCGGTGCGAAACCGCATCAACCTGCTGCTGGCGTCCACCCTTGCAGAGGTACGCCGACGGGGATCGCTCAGCCAAGGACTTCAATTCAATGCCAATGGCGTCAACTCGCTTGCCCGGGAGCTGACCGAACGCAGTGGTGGACGGGTTGAACTCGAAGCGGTGGCCGTGCGGCGCAGTGAAACCGCCGATCCCATTGCCATCGAGCTGCGTCCGAGCCGCCGGCTGCGCCCAACATCGACGCGCCAGGACGTCACCCCATGAGCCGGATCGTCTCGGTTGACCCTGGACGCAACAAATGCGGCCTGGTCTTGGTTGATTGCGACAGGGACTGCGTCATCGAAGGGCGAGTGGTGGCAACAGAGGATGTGCTGGACACCCTTCAGTGCTGGAAGCAGATCGCACCTATTGAAGGCATGGTGCTGGGGAATGGCACAGCCAGCGACGGCTTGAGAGAACAGCTTCCTCAAGATCTTCCCGTGAAGCTGGTGGATGAGCGCGGCACCACACTTCGGGCACGCAAGCGGTACTGGCAGCTCTGGCCTCCAAAGGGATGGCGGCGATTGATCCCCCAAGGCCTGCTGCTACCGCCCACCGAACTGGATGCTCTGGCAGCCCTGGTGATTCTTGAATCCGAGCTCGGTCGCGAGATCCTTTGGCCTGGACCAGCACCACTTAGAAACGAGCTCTCACGGTAAAGCTGTAGTCGCCGCCGGCTTCCAGCCTGTAGTCGGATTTCACAAGGAAACGAAGCAACGCGTCCTGAATCAGCGCTCTGCCCAGGGAAGGCTCCACGCTCAGCTCACCCCGGTCAAACAACCAGTGAAATGTCCAAGTAAAACCGCCGGCCTGAACCTCTCCCTGCAGACATTTGTCTCGGAAGCTGTGCTGGTGCACCCGGAGATGAGCTGTGGTGACAGGCAGGCGCGCCATCAGGCCGGTTCGCCATCAGCAGCAGGCGCCAGATTCACTGCATTGATGGCGTTTCCAGCCCGATCCAGGCCTTGTCGCTGAATGTGATCGAGGCCGGACAACACTTCCCGAAGCACGTCCTGGAGCAGAGGTTCCTCAGCACGGTTGAACTGACCGAGAACATGGGAGACCGTGCGAGCACGACGTTCCTCTGGATTACGACCGGGAGCGCCGATACCAATGCGAAGTCGGGCGAATTCCTGTGTGCCGAGGTGCTGAATGGTGCTCTTCAAACCGTTATGTCCACCTGCACCACCCCGCGCGCGCAGACGCAACCGTCCGAGCGGCAGGTCCATGTCATCGACGAGCACGATCAACTGGTGAATCCCTAGATCAAACCAATCCAGCGCTGCACGGATCGAACGCCCACTGTCGTTCATGTAAGTCTGTGGCATCAGCAGCCTGAGTCGAGCGCAACCTGAACCCACATCAGCGAGATCACCCTGAAGCTTTGACATTGGCTTAAAACGCCCACCTTCACGGTTTGTGAGCAGCTCAAGAGCCATGAACCCAACATTGTGGCGGGTCGATGCATATTTTTCGCCGGGATTGCCCAGTCCGACCACCAGACGGAGGTCACCACGCTTGATCACCGATCAGTCCTCAGAACCCTTGGGTGATGACGCTGAATCCGTTGGGGAGGAATGTGGAAGTTCCTCTGGATCTGCCATAGCCTTACTGATTTCCCGCTCGAACTCCTTCGAAGCAGTCTGAAAACCTTTCAAAGTTTTGCCAAGCGTCCGGCCGAATTCAGGTAGCCGCTTTGGGCCGAACACCAGGAGCGCCACAGCTCCGATGACGGCCATTTCAGGGAGTCCGATGCCGAAGATGTTCATGGAAGGGGATGAACGGGCCGAATCAGGCGCCGCCGTTCCAGTTCACGTTGATTCCCTCGAGGATCAGAGACTGGTTGTAGAGCTGAAGGATCACCAGCAGGAAAACCAGAAACAGCACCATAAAGATGCCCATGACAGGAGTTGTTCCCCAACCAGGGACAACCTTGCCGTACTCGGAGTTGAGTGGACGGAGCAGATCGCCCAAACGAGTGCGTTGTGCCATAGCGGCCCTGAGGTCTCGGGTGAAGTTCAGTTCCGATACTGTAAGGGTCCCGACCCGTAACAGGGTCGATCCTGTCGAGAGATGTGATGGAAAGCTCCTCCCCGGCGCTGTCGGTGTCGATTGCCGTGCTTACTGCCCTCTTTGGGCTCACCGGTTTTGGCGTTTACACAGCCTTCGGACCACCGTCGAAGCGCCTGGACGATCCCTTTGACGATCATGACGACTGAGGGGTCAAGCGAAGCTCTTGGAGTGCTCCAGGGGAGATCACCACTGAGTGCTGTTGATCCTGAATCCACCAGCCCTCATCTCCAGGCGACCAGTTCACCCTTGCGCTGCCTGGGTTCAGCAGCTGGATGAGAACAGCGCCTCTCACAGCGTCAGGGGATTGATCAGCTCGAATCGAAACCGGCACCAATGTGTTGGGTAGTGCAGGTAGCCCCTGCCAACGCTTAAAGAGTTCGATCGGACCCATCCAACCGGGTTCGCGGAATTGAATGGCTGCCTGTGTGAGGCCATCCCGATACCACCCCCGAGGAACAGGCATCAGGGCCAGTCGATGACGATGCAATCGCTGGTCAGCTGATGGATCAGGCCAGGTCGGCCCGCGCAACAAGGACACACCCAGATGATGCGGGCCTGCATCAACGCCCTGAGGACCGTCGAGTAAAACGCCAAGCCCACCACCGGAGGCAGCTTCCTCACTCGCCAACCAGGAGATCACAGGAAGCTCCCAACGGGCTTGTTCCCAGGGTGTCAAGGCAACAGCGGGTCGTTCGATCACACCGCCACTGGTGTCCGCCGCCCAGCGAACAGCTGGTCTGACCAAGGGACAGACCATGCGAAGCAGTTCATGGGTCTGACGCCAGTCGATGGTCACTTGCAGTTCAACGGCAGGACTATCAGCTCGCAGCAACACATCCATACGCATCGCACTGCTCTCGATTGAGCTGCGCAGCACGATCCTGGCCACCAGAGGGCCCTGCTCCACTAGTTCCACCTGCCATTCAGCAGCCATCGGCAGTTGGTGCTGCGGATAATCCGCCGCCAGGTCCCAGGCATCCCAGAACTCACCCTGGTCGCGGTAGCGCCTGAAATGCAGTGGCTCTGAAAGCTGATCAACACCCTGCTGATCCTGCAGTCGGGTCAATCCTCTGTGGTCCAGCTCAAGCGTCAGTAGACCGTTGCAAAGGCGCCAGCTCTGCTCAGCAATGAGCTGGACACGCACCGGATTCCGCACAGCAGAAGCAGCTGTGGCAACCGCTGGGGGGTCTGAATAACACTCCAGAGGCAAGGCCGTAATCCCCTTTGCCTCCGGCAACTGCACCCACAAATCCCCGCCCGGAGCCGCCTGTGATGGGAGGTTCTTGCCCTCACAACACCAGCCACCGCGCGGCAGACGAACCAGGGGAGTCCAGCGCTGCAGAGGCTGAAGGCCGCACCAGGCCCAGCGTTGACAGCTTTGCTTAGGCCTTGAGTCATCGGACGATGCACGACTGAGCAACTGATGGAGACCGGCAGTCCGCGCCATTGCTGCACGACGGCGGGCCCCTCGCCATTGATGCTCCGCCTGATCAAACACCTCAGGAATGGATGTTCCAGGGAGGATGTCGTGAAACTGCTGGAACAGAAGCACCTGCCAGTCTTGCCGCTGCTTGGATTCAGCCCCAAGAGCCTCGACCAGATCAGCCTCTCGCAACAATCTCTCCAAGGTGCGGTTGTGTCGTTTCTGATCGGGGCGTGATGTGGCACAGCCCCGATGCAGTTCCAAGTACAGCTCATCCCTCCACACAGGTAACGAAGAGCTGAGCGGCTCAAGCTGGCCTAGGTACTCACGCACCGTGCCTGCTCTGCGTGGGGAGCTCTTTGGATGATCTTGCCAGAGCTGCATTTCTTCCAGCATTTCTCTGGTCGGTCCACCGCCGTGATCACCAACCCCGGGCAACCACAACGCCTGATCCACTCCTGTCTTGAGCTGGAAGCGCTGCTGTTCCTGCTGCATGGCCAGAGGATCGGCATCGGTGCCGATGCCTGGCAGCATCAAGGCCAGCAACTCAGCGCCGCCGCGGCTTTGCCAGCGAAACAGACGGTGCGGGAAAACGTTGGTGGCATTCCACGCCAGTTTGTGCGTGCAGAACCAGCGAACGCCGGTGGCGCGTGCAACGGCCGGCAGCCCGGACGCAAATCCGAAACTGTCCGGCAACCAAGCCAGATCATGTGTCCACTCAGGGAACTGTCTCTGACTGGTCTCCTGACCCATTGCAAATTGCCGCCAGAGAGAAGCCGTGCTCACAAGAACACAGTCGGTCTCAACCCAGGGACCGTTAATGGGCTCCCAACGTCCCAGGCGACTGGCCTGCTGGATGCGTGTAAACAGCGCAGGGCGGTGCCGTTCCATCCACTCGTATAGGGCCGGAGTGGAGTGGGCGAAATGCAGCTCCGGGAAGAGCTCCATCAGCTGCAAAGCAGAGCGAAAGGTGCGTTCCGCCGCCTGCCAGGTGTCAGCAACTGGCCACAACCAGGCCAGATCAAGATGGGCATGACCCACCCAGTGCAGTCCACCGGTGGCACGAGCCTGCTTTGCGAGGTGTTGATCAACCTGGGCTGCCGCCTTGTTGGAGAGCGGATCGCAGTCGAGCCATGAGTCAGGCAGAGAGTCTGCGTTGGTACCGGCAAGTTCAAGGGCCTGGGGAAGCAAACACCCCTGGGGATCAACAGCGGGCAACGCGGGCTCCCGGACCAGATCACTGCTAATCAGTGCTCCATCGTCATGACAAGGACTGCGCAGCTCAAGAAGCAACCTCAGCCCTGCCCCATGCCTCCAGTGAACAGGCAGCTTCCAACGGCAACGGGTGTCGAACAAGTCGCCTTCATGCACAAGAACCCCATCCACCCAGAGCCGCACCTGGTCTGCCCACCAACTGAGCACGAGCCGTTCAAGGCTGTTTTCACTGTGTTGCCAGTGCTCTGGCCAGGTCATGGTCTGCTCAATTCGCAACCAAACGCCCCCTCTTGGCCAGATCAACAGTCCTCGCTTCGCCCAGTCAGGTCGATGCTGCGCCCCCCAGGGCTCTTCAAGGACGGAATTCCTGTGGAAATCGGCGCAACGATGCCAAAAAGGCAGCAGATCGAGGCGGCTGCGACTTCGAAACGTTTCAATCCACGCCAATCGCCGGGTCTGTAGAGGGGGCTGCATCGTGATCTCACAACCTTGAGCCATAAGATGATGGCGCTATCCCAGACGCCGGTCGGTCTCCATGCTCGCCCTCAAGATTTCCGTTTACTCGGTCGTCTTCTTTTTTATCGGGATCTTCGTCTTTGGATTTTTGGCGAGTGATCCCAGCCGCACCCCGAGTCGTAAGGACCTGGAAGATTGAGTGCTGACGTGATCTGAGCGAACACCGTTCAGGGGTCACGACGAACACTGGTCATTCCAGGACCAATGCTGAGGATGATCGTGTGAGGATCACCGGCCACTCCTAAGCGGATTTGCCAGCTTCCCGATCTCCTATCACGATCACGGGACTTCTGGCTGTGGCTGCAGTCCTAGGCAGTCCAGCGCGATCCGAAGGTATTGAAGACCTGATCGACTTCGGAGTGATTCCACCCGCGCGGGTGGAATCATCCGTCGATACAGATGGCGATATTGAAGCGTTGACAACCGAGGCAAAGGCAGCGGCAGAGGCAGCCGAGGTTGAAGAGCCTGGTTCAGTCGTACAGCCTCCACCTGAATTACGCCTCAGGGCCGACCGCCAGACCTACGACGCCAGGCGTCAGCTTTTCGTAGCCGAAGGCAACGTGACTGCTGTGCTCAATGGAGGAGAGCTGCAAGCGGATCGCTTGGAGTTCGACACGAATTTCAACAGCCTGTTCGCTCGCGGCAGTGTTCGTTACCGCAAGGGTGCTCAGTATTTTCAGGCCAGCAGCCTGCGATTCAGCTTGATCCAGGGCAGCGGTTCGATGGAGGACGTCTATGGCGTTCTCGATCTGGATACCGCTGCTGTTGAGTTCAACCCAATGGCAAGCAACCCAAAAGCCCCGCCTGCCAACGCTCCGCCATCAGGTCAAGTCCCTGCAGAGGATCCAGGCCAAACCAGGCTGCTGCCTGTCATTGAAAGCACTGGCCTGGGATTCCCATCAGCCATCGACATTGAGCTGGAATCATCCACTGCCAATCGCGTTAGCCCTCAGGGAGATGATGAGAGCTTCTGGACCGTTGAGCAGCCGCTCCCCAGCGAAGAATGGCTGGTTCCGATGCCCAGTGGTCCAGAAAGAGAGGCCGACGAGGGAATGGCTTGCCCGCCAGCCATCCCACCGATTCCCAACTGGCACCCCCACCCCTGGGCTGTAACAGCCTGGGGCGGACAAATGATTGATTCCAACTTCGGCGATACATTCCTGTTCAACGGTCGGATGCGTCCTGAGTATCTGCTTGGCGTCAGCATGCAGAAGCGCATCTGGCGAGCAGGTCCGCTGCAACTGGAGCTAGAGGCTGATCTGTTTGCCCACCAGGCCTATGAACAGCAAGGGGGCCCGTTCAATCAGACCATTCCCAACGCGAATACCCCGGCCCAGACCTTCGGCGAGGGCATCCTCGGCATTGGTGCTCGCCTGTGGGTGCAACCCTGGCTCAGCTTCGGCTTCGTCGAAGGCATCAGCTACAACTCTGCGGTCAGCAATTACGAGCGCACTTACCGCGAGAATTACGCCAATCTGCTCAACTACCTCGCTTTCGAACTGGAAGCAGCTGTGTCTCCGGAGCTTTCCATGGTGGGACGGATCCACCACCGCTCCGGAGCCTTCGGGACTTTCAGCGGCGTGAAGGAAGGCAGCAACGCTTACTTGATCGGCCTGCGCTACCGCTGGGGGCAGGATGAACCTGAGCCACTG
Source organism: Synechococcus sp. UW179A (assembly GCF_900473965.1). Taxonomy (NCBI): domain Bacteria; kingdom Bacillati; phylum Cyanobacteriota; class Cyanophyceae; order Synechococcales; family Synechococcaceae; genus Synechococcus; species Synechococcus sp. UW179A. Next base: position 56,610 of record NZ_UCNJ01000018.1, read on the forward strand.
GCTCCCGAAGCCCCCCCACCGCTGGGTTGCCCTGATTCCGAGCGCGCAGCAAGAGCCCAATCAGAAAGCCTGAGCGCACAACTCGAAAACATCACCCTAGGGAATCCTTTGCGTGAAGCAGAGGCCAACTCTGCCGCTGCAGATGTGGCACAACTTTCTGCGAAGCCTGAAAACTCGAATCTCTCGCTAAAGGAACAAGAGAAGCTTCGCAGCGCGGCCATCGCTGCTATCGACCAACGGATCAGCAGTATCCAGCTGCAGCAGCGGTTGGTGATCGAACGAAACGAGGGCGTCAGTGACAACGTGCGCAACAGCGAAGTGCTGTCCGCCAATCGCTACGGCGGAGTGAAACCTTCGCAGCTCAAAACTCGCGGAAAGTCGAAGTTACTCACGGGAGAAATTAGTCGCTGGCGAATTCAGGCAGCCCAGGTGCGCCTCACCCCCGAGGGATGGACAGCCAACCGAATGAGCTTCACCAATGACCCCTATACACCGGCTCAGACCCGTATCGATGCTGAGGATGTGGTGGCCACGGAAGAGGAAAACGGAGACATCTTGATCAAGAGCCAACGCAACCGCCTGATTGTTGAAGAACGGCTCCCCATTCCTGTCTCCAGAACACAGAGAATTCAGAAAGAAGAGGAGGTTGTGAACCGGTGGGTACTGGGCATCGACAACGAAGATCGCAGTGGTTTCTTCATTGGCCGTGAGCTTCAGTCCATCGAACTGACAGACAACATCAGCCTCGATCTGCAACCTCAGTTCCTGGCTCAGCGAGCCATTGACGGAAAAAACAACAGCTACGTCGCTCCAGGGACATCCATCGACAGCTCCAAGGTCACACAGGACAACACCATCGGTGACCTGTTTGGCCTGGAGGCCGAACTCAGGGCTGAAGTACTGGGCTGGGACGCCACAGCAGAAGCGGATATCAGCACGTTGAATCCAAGCAATTTCATGAACGGCAGCCGTTTCTGGGGGGACATCAATCGCTTCATCAAGCTGCCCTTGCTTGGCGAAGTGGAGACCCGCTTGTTCGGCGCCTATCGATACCGAACCTGGAACGGCTCACTTGGTGAGACCGACGTCTACAGCGCCTACGGCGCCTTCGCGGAGCAGAAGGGCGACTGGACATGGGGCAAGCTCTCCAATAACTACATCTGGCGTTTTGGCCTCGGCAATTACCAAGCGGAGAGCTTCACGAGCACCAACCTCATCGATACCACTCGCGCCAATTTCTATGGGTCGCTGAACAGCAGCTATCCACTCTGGCGCGGCAAACCTGCTGCGCTCACCCCAGAAGCGGCTTATCGCTACTCACCAGTAGCCATCGTGCCCGGTCTCACACTGCGCACCAATATCAACACTTCTCTTGCTGCTTTCGGTAATGGGAAGAATCAGAGCACGCTCAGCCTTACCGGCGGACCAACGCTCACGCTGGGCACATTCAGCAAGCCTTTTCTTGACTACACCCAACTGTCCATCGCCGGTGGCGGCACCCTTAAAAACGGAGACAGTCCGTTTGAATTTGACCAAGCGGTAGACCTCGCAACTCTCGGCATCGGCATCACTCAGCAGATTGCTGGGCCGCTGCTTCTGAATGCCGGAGTCGGCGTGAACATTGATCCCAATTCCCCCTTCTACGGCAGTGTGATCAATTCCAACATTGAGCTGCGCTGGCAGCGGCGCAGTTATGACCTTGGTTTTTACTTCAACCCCTATGAAGGCATCGGCGGGTTCCGCTTCCGTCTGAATGACTTCAACTTCACAGGGACCGGCCTGCCCTTCATCCCTTACACACCACGCAATCTGCCTAACGAACTTGAAAGGCGACCATTCTGAGCAGAACCCGCTTTAGTTCGGTCCACCCCCATAAATCAGATGGCTGCCGGTTAGGTCTGCGCCTGCAAAACGCATTCCATCGGTGAGTACATCCGGCGCATAGGCATTGATCACCACAGCTCCACGGAGATCAGCACGGCGTAGATCAGTTCCCGAGAGATCCGCATTACTGAGTTGCGCTCCCTGCAGATCGGCACCATCGAGACGGGCTCCACTCAGGTCAGCACCCTCAAGGTTGGCTTCACGCAGATCGGCGTTGCGGAGGTCGGCATCACGAAGGTCAGCGCCGATCAGGTGGGCACCCTGCAAACGAGCCGAGCGCAGATCACAGCCGAAACAGGCCCCACTATTCAGCAATCGCTCCCTGGCAGATCCATGAGGCTGCACAAGCAATGACTGAACAGGTTGAGCCTTCGCAACGACGGGGGTCAGTGCGCTGACCAGAAGGACAGCAGCTAGCGGAACAGGTCGGAACTGATTCATGGCAGCAGTGCCTCTGTCTCAGTCTTAGACAATCTGGTCGCTGTTTGCCGTGGGCCGTTTATGTGAATAGCCCGCCAAACTCAGAAACCGTGCAAATAGGGCAGTGCCGCCATCGTGCGGGTCAGCTCCGCATCTCTCGCCACGAGCTGCCCTGTGGCATCCCACTGGCCGGTGCGAAGCATGTCCAGAGCACCTGAAGCCAGAGAAATGGTCTGAGACGTTGATCCATCACTGAAGGTGAGCGCCTGAAGATCGAGCGTCCATTCAGCAGAGGGATCCGCCGCTACAGCATCCTGAAGAGCCTGGATCTGATCAACTGTGCCCGTGGCACAAGGAATTCCCAGGGCGAGGCAATTGCCATGAAAGATCTCGGCATAACTAACGCCCAGAACGGCACGGATTCCCCAGCGCATCAGTGCCTGCGGCGCATGTTCACGACTTGAACCACAGCCGAAATTGTCATTAACGACCAGGATCGATGCCCCCTGATGATCCGCCTGGTCAAACGGGTGTGCACCCGCCAATTCCTTGCGGTCATCGGCAAAGGCCTGTTCCCCCAGAGCTTCAAAGCTCACACATTTGAGAAACCTTGCTGGAATGATCCGGTCGGTATCGATGTCATCACCCCGCAGCACCAGTCCACGCCCCGACACACGGTCGATCGGGCCCTGAGGGAACGCGATGGTCTCAGTCATCACAGAACAATCAGTGTGGGGATAAGTGGTCAAAAGCTGAATGGGACGGCATGCAGTGCGTTCTCAGCGCAACTGACGCACATCGCTCACCCGTCCGGCGATGGCAGCTGCTGCAACCATGGCCGGACTCATCAACAACGTCCGCCCACTGGCGGAACCCTGACGTCCCTTGAAATTGCGGTTGCTTGAACTCGCACTGATCTGGCTGCCTTCAAGACGGTCAGGGTTCATGGCTAGACACATCGAACAGCCAGGCTCACGCCACTCAAAACCTGCGTCGCGAAACACCTGATCAAGTCCTTCTTTGATCGCGGCACGAGCCACCTGTTCCGAACCTGGCACCACAAAAGCCTTGATGCCGTCGGCAACATGCCGACCACGAGCTACAGCAGCGGCGGCCTGAAGATCACTGAGGCGACCATTGGTACAACTGCCGATGAAACAGACATCAACAGGCACTCCTTCAATGGGCTGACCAGGAGCCAGATCCATGTAGCGATAGGCCTCTTCGGCAATCGGACGGTCGGCCGGGTCAAGCTGCTCGGAAATCGGTACGCGCTCATCGACCCCGATGCCCTGTCCAGGTGTGATGCCCCAGGTCACCGTGGGAGCGATAGCAGCAGCATCGAAGCGAATTTCATCATCGAAACTCGCATCATCATTGGACGCAAGTGAAAGCCACCAGGCGACAGCACGGTCCCAACTCTCCGGGGCTGGAGCCTCGGCGCGACCCTTCAGATAATCAAAGGTGATCTGATCTGGATTGACATACCCGCAGCGTGCACCTCCCTCAATTGCCATGTTGCAGAGAGTCATCCGCTCTTCCATCGACAAAACCTCAATCGCAGGCCCTGCGAATTCATAGGCGTAACCAACACCAGCCTTCACACCCAGGGTGCGAATCACATGCAGGATCAGGTCCTTGGCGAAAACTCCATCACTGAGGCGGTTCTCCACCCAAATGCGACGCACCTTGAGCTTGCTCATGGCAAGGCTCTGACTGGCGAGCACATCGCGCACCTGGCTCGTGCCGATACCGAAGGCAATCGCGCCAAAAGCTCCATGAGTGGAGGTATGGGAATCACCGCAGGCAACCGTCATGCCCGGCTGGGTGAGACCTAATTCAGGTGCAATCACATGCACGATTCCCTGACGACCGCTCCCAAGCCCATTCAGGGTGATGCCATGACGCGCGCAATTACGCTCAAGGGTGCTGAGCATCTCCTCAGCCAGCGGATCAGAAAACGGTCGCTCCTGGCTGATGGTCGGAACGATGTGATCCACAGTGGCCACTGTGCGCTCAGGGCAGCGCACTGCAAGGCCCTTGTCATCCAGAGCGGCAAAGGCCTGAGGACTGGTGACCTCGTGAATCAGATGCAGACCGATGAACAGCTGTGTAGCACCTCCAGGAAGATCCGCGACGCAATGCAGATCCCAAACCTTGTCGTAGAGGGTTCCGCTGCTCATTCGATGCCAGCCGTCAACTGTTAACCCTAACGGCCGACATCCATCACACCATCGGCATCAGACGCAACCGCAATCGATTGAGTGCCTCACCAACGCTCACGGTGCGGATCCAGTCCCGGCCACGACTTTCGCCCAAACGGATGGGCTGACTGGCACAACCATCGGGGCCGGCAACGGCGATGTAGACCAACCCGACTGGCTTCTCTGTTGAACCACCGCCGGGGCCGGCGACACCCGTGATTGCCATCGACCAGTCGCTCCCTGTGACACGTCGTGCACCCTCCGCCATAGCTTGAGCCACAGGATCACTGACCGCTCCGAACTGCTCAAGCAGCTCGGCTGAAACACCGAGCAAATGCTGTTTCACAGCATTCGAGTAAGCGATCACTCCTCCCAGCAGAACATCTGAGGATCCTGGGATCGCGGTGAGTTCAGCCCCCAGCCCACCGCCGGTGCAAGATTCGGCGACCGCAAGCGTTTGCTTCCGCTGGCGTAGCTGTTCGAGGACCACGCAAGCCAGCGACTGCTCATCACAGCCAAAACAGAGCTTGCCGGTGCGCTGTCGCAGCTCAGATTCTGTGGTGTCCAGCAGCCGCAAAGCCTCAACTTCGGCTGGGGCATGGGCCGTGATTCGCAGCTTGACCTCACCACCACCGGCATAGGGAGCCACCGTGGGATTGGTCTGATCAAGCAGATCATGCAGCTGCTCAGCCAAGGTGGACTCACCGATACCCCAGAACCGCATCAATCGACTGCTGAACACTCCTTTGGACAGCCCAGATTGTTGAAACCAGGGCACAGCAGTGTGCTGCCACATCGCCCGCATCTCGCTGGGCACCCCAGGGAACGTGAGCACCGTGAATCCTTGTATCGGGGACCAAATCATTCCTGGAGCCGTTCCAGTGGTGTTGGGAAGAAGAGCCGCACCGAGCGGCAATAAAGCCTGGCGGCGTGTCTCGGGTCCTGCCTCCCTGCCGCGACTGCGTGCTTTGGCGGTGATGTCGTCCCAGACCTCAGGGCGTTCTTCCAACGGTGTGGAGAATGCAGCTGCAATTGCTTCGGTGGTGAGGTCATCGGGCGTCGGACCCAGACCACCGGTGGTGATCAGCACCCGTGAACGACGGGAGATGGCCTGCACCTCAGCGATCAAACGTTCACGGTTGTCCCCCACAACGGTTTGGCGGTAATGAGGCAACCCAAGAGTTGCCAATTGCTCTGCAAGCCAGCGTGCATTGCCGTTAAGAATGTTGCCGAGCAGCAGCTCGGTTCCGATGCACAGAATCTCCACCCCAGAGGGAGGTGGTGCTTCAGCCACGGGAATCCGAACAGCACGACTGGGCACACTTTTCTTGAGGTTCCTGCTCAGACTCCTCAAGCGCAATATCACTTTGGCGATGGCGCTGCATCACCATCACGGTTCCCACCAGAATCGCTGTGGCCAAAGCCAGCCAAAGGAACCGCATCTCCACATTGGCCACCACCATGGCGATGGACGCCAACCACTGCGTGAACACGTAAATCAGTAGAACAGTTCTGCGATGACTGAATCCTGCACGTAGTAAACGGTGGTGAAGATGACGACGATCGGGATAAAAAGGTGAACGGCCGGAGCGCAAGCGCCCCATGATCACCGCTGACATGTCTGCCAGAGGAAGGGAAAGGATCAGCAGCGGCAAAAGCAAGCTGACCGTGGTGAGTCCCTTAGCAGGCCCAACGATGCTGATCGCCGCGAGGCTGAATCCCAGGAAATAGGAACCTCCATCGCCCATGAAGATACGGGCGGGGTTGAAGTTATGTCTGAGAAATCCAAGACAACATCCAGCAAGAGATGCTGCCAAGAAAGCGGCTGCCACCTGATGCAGGGAAAAACTGACTGACACCAGACCGATCGCAGCGATCCCGGCGACGCCGGCAGCCAACCCGTCAAGCCCATCCAGCCAGTTGATCGCATTGGTGATGCCGACAAGCCAAATCACGGTGGCCAGAAGACTGATCACATCCGGCAGAATGACGGCTTCGGCGCTGCTGGAGAGCCAAGGGAGGTCAATCGCACCAATTTGAACTCCCTGTGACCAGACCACCACAGCCACTGCCACCTGACCAGCCAATCTCGGCCAGGGGGAGAGGGAGAAGAGATCATCAGCCAGGCCGATCACAAAAAAGCAAAGTGATCCCGCCAGGGTTGTCCAGATGAGTTGATCGCGTGCAGCGCTCAACAGGCCAAACCCGCCCAGTAACCACGTCAAGCCGAGCGCAAAACAAAACCCGAGCACCATCGCGACGCCGCCGAGACGGACCATCGGAATACTGTGCTGCTTGCGATCGTCGGGGGTGTCGGTGAAGCCGTGCCTGAGTCCGAGTCTCCTCACCAAAGGCGCAATCGCTGTGGTGATCAACGTCGACGTGACGAAGATCCCGACAGCAACTGCGAGGGGAGAACTCGCGAGAGTCAAAAAAAACTCCGGAGGTGGCGACCCTAAAGAGGGAGAAACAAGATAATCCTAGGCAGACCTCTGTGCAGGATCCAGTGGACCTTGGTCCAGTCAGGCAAGCGCCGGCTCCGCGGCGGTGGCGTAGAGGGGAAAACGCCTGCAAAGGCTGGCAACCCTCTCTAGGCAGCGACCCTGAATGGTGTCGTCTTCAGGATTGAGCAAGCGGTCAGCAATCACATCCGCCACTTCACGGAAGGCTGCAGCATCAAACCCACGCGTGGTGAGAGCAGCGGTGCCGAGACGCAGGCCGCTGGTCACAAAGGGAGATTCAGGGTCAAAGGGAACGGTGTTTTTGTTGGCCGTGATGTGAACATCACTCACGAGCAGATCTGCGACCTTTCCGGTCATGCCGATCCCCCTGAGATCGAGTAGCACCACATGGTTCTCGGTGCCACCGCTCACCACATCAATGCCCCGCTCAATCAGGCGCTCCGCCAGAGCGGAAGCATTGGTCACCACCTGCTGGCTGTACGTCTTAAACGAGGGCTGCAGAGCCTCTCCAAAAGCGACCGCCTTAGCAGCGATGACATGCTCCAAAGGGCCGCCCTGACTACCGGGAAACACTGCTTTGTCAAATTTTTTGGCAAACTCCGCATCGCGGCAAAGGATCAGGCCGCCTCGGGGACCGCGCAATGTTTTATGCGTGGTGGTGGTTACAACATCGCAGTGGGGGACAGGGCTTGGATGAACACCAGCAGCCACAAGCCCGGCGATATGAGCCATGTCTGCCAGTAGGTAGGCACCCACCTCATCAGCGATCGCGCGGAACGCTGCGAAATCGATGATGCGGGGATAAGCGGAATAACCACACACGATCAGCTTCGGCTTCTGCTCGAGCGCTAATGCGCGGATCGCCTCCATATCAAGGCGCTGGGTTTGCTTGTCGACGCCGTACTGGACAACGTTGAACCACTTGCCGCTGACGTTGACAGGAGAGCCGTGGGTGAGATGGCCTCCATGGGAGAGGTCAAGACCCATGATCGTGTCGCCGGGCTGAAGCAGTGCCAAGAAGACGGCAAAGTTCGCCTGAGCACCGCTATGAGGCTGAACATTGGCCCAGGCTGCACCGAACAACTGCTTGGCACGCTCGATCGCAAGCTCTTCAATCGCATCGACATGCTCACAACCGCCGTAATAGCGCTTGCTTGGCAGCCCTTCTGCATACTTGTTGGTTAGCACGGAACCCTGAGCTTCCATCACTGCCCTGGATGCGAAGTTCTCGGAGGCAATCAGCTCCAAATGAGTTTCCTGGCGCTTCTGCTCCTGATCAATCAGACCAGCAATAGCCAGGTCGGACGATGCCAGAGAGGCATTGATCGGGGCCGAAGCGAAATCTGCCATGCGTTACGTATTGCTTTGCCCGAATCGTAAGCAACGAGCCCTGCAGTGACGTGATGTGAAAGGACGTGAGCAAAAAAAAACTGCCCTAAGGCAGTTTCGCAAACGCGCCTGGAGAGATTCGAACTCCCGACCCTCTGATCCGTAGTCAGATGCTCTAATCCGCTGAGCTACAAGCGCTGGCGTCACACCATCTGACCCCACGAAGGTGCCGTTCGTCAACTGGGGCACATCAGCGCGCCAGAATCGTTGCACTGCAACGACACTTCCCAATGCCCATCCGCTGGTATGGCACCGGTGACAACACGGATCCCAGGTATCGGCACTTCAGCCGGATTGTGAATTTCACACTGCATGCGGGGGCTTTCGCTGCTGTGAATAGCGGTCTTTGGTTTGTCCAGTCGATGCGGCAGCCATGGAATCACCTGGATCTCTTCACTGAAATCTGGTTTGCCGCCCTCTTGATTCACCTAGGTGTGGTTTTGAAGCAACGTCCCATTGAGGATGCGGACAGCCCTGAATCCTGACGGCACGATGGTTCAAGACGCCCTCTCACCATGACTCTGGATGCGGCTGACCTGAAAGACCTCACTGCAGCACTGAGTGACCGGCTCTATCTTCAGATCGCTGGCTGGCATCTTTACCTCGGTGATGCCGGCCTAGCTGAGACGCTCGCCATTGAATGCAGTGCTCTGCTGGACCAAGGGCCAGCCGTCTGTGCTCGGCGAGCACTGGAGGCAGTGCAGGTCCCCATCGGCGCTGGAAGCAGTCGACTGCCACTTTCACGCTTGTTGCCGTCCTCTCAACTTTCGGAGTTGGAGCAGATTCTCGAGGACCACTGCCGATAAGGTTGCTGACCTTCAGGGAGTGCTCGTGCTCATCATCGAGGTCACCAATGCTCGCGACGTAGTGCGTCAACGCCTCGGTCGCCTGGGTGAGCGGCTGATCGGCAAGGTGGTCGATCCCGAAGCACAGGTGGAAAAAGCCCTGATCCAGGAAATCGACACGGCTTTTCGAGAATTTGGAATCGAAGCAAGAATCCTCTCCGTGCAAGGCCCTCAGCTGGTGGGTCGCCAGCACCTTGAGCTACCGATCCAGGTACGGGAAGAGCGCGAAGTTCGGCTCAACGACGCCTGAAACGCCTGGCGATACCTGCAGTGATTTCGCTGACCTCTGGGACGGCGAAGGCCTGCGCGCAAAGCACAAACACCAATAATCCCAAGGCACCAGAAAGCCCAACCTGGAAGAGTCTGCCAACGAAGTCCTCATTCCAGGCAACGCCGACACTGAGCGCCCAAGCCGCCAATCCCGCAGCGACAGCCGCAAGGGTGAGCTTGAGTGAGTCGAGTCCCCAGTCACGCAGCGGCAGTCCCCCCAGTCGCTTCTGCAGAGCCAGCAGTAGAGCAAGGCATGTGAGCAGATTGATCAGAACTGTCGCCAGCACCAGTCCGGGGGCCCCGAGGTTGATTGGGAACTGAGGTCCCCACGGGGAAGGACCACCCACCAGTGCCCAGTCAAAGATCACATTGAGGCCGATCCCCGCCATCGAGAGGCGGAAAGGGGTTGTTCCATCACCAAGGGCATAAAAAACACGCACAAGAACATCCCGGCCCAGATAAGCGGGCATGCCGATCCCATAGGCCATCAGCAGGCCCGTCACCAACTGCACAGCCTTCTGATCAAAAGCGCCGCGTTCGTAGACAAGGGCAACGATCGGCGTCGACAGGGCCAGAAACAACGCACCAAGCGGAAGCATCGAAGCCGTCGACAGCATCAGTCCCTGCCGGATTCGTGCGATCAGCGGCTGGCGGTCCTCCGGAGCCGTGAGCCGGGAGAACGTTGGCAGCAAAGGCACCAGCAGCGCATTGGAGATCAGACCCAAAGGCGTCTGCACCAACAGATTCGAGTAGCTCAGGCCTGCCGCAGCACCGAGGATGCCCGAGGCAAAGAACATATCGGTGAACACATTGATCTGAAGCATTCCCGACGACAGCGTGGCGGGGCCCATCACCCGCCAGACCTCACGGACTCCGGGATGACTCCAGTCCCAGGAAAGACGAAAGCGCGCCATCCCCTGGCGGGCCAGGGCAGGAAGCTGAAGCAGCCACTGCAGAAGAGCCCCAACAAGCGTGGAGAGCGCCAGAACCACGCCCCCCCAGAGGGCATTCAGGGGCAGTGCGATCTCAGCGCCGAGCTGCCACCACAACAAACCCACACCAAGAACCAGAGCCACGCTCGACATCAGCGGTGAGATGGCGGGGATCCAGAACTCATCAGCGGCGTTCAGCGATCCGAAGCCAAGCCCGATCAGACCTGCCAGCAGGGCCATGGGGGCCATCACCTGCAACTGGGCCACCGCAATACGGTGCAGTTCTGGAGTCAGCCCGGGACCCACGAGCGTGATCAAAGGATCGGCGGCCAGGACCAACGTCACTGTCACCACGAGCAACAAGGCACTCACGGTGGTGTTCAGTGTGGTGAGGATATGGGCTCCTTCCTCCCGCGGCCGGCGGCTGAGCACACTGACCATCGCGCTGTGAAAGGGGCCGTTGATCCCCCCCAGCAGAATCAGCAGGAAACCGGGAAGGATGTAGGCGTAGTTGTAGGCGTCGTAGGCCGCGCCCACGCCGAAGGCCGCAGCGATCACCAGCTGACGGATCAGACCTCCCGCTTTGCTGAGCAAGGTGCCATAGGTGACCACCAGAGCAATGCGCTTGAGAGATCTCCCCATCGATGCCCGCTGAACCTTGCCATCACTGAAAGAGATCTTCGGTCCATCGCCAGGCACCATGGCGCCAGCAAGCCCGCCTCCATGACCGGCACCCCTCTACTTGAGTTCACCCCTCTGACAGAGGGCGTGCTGATCAAGCGCTACAAACGCTTTCTGGCTGACGTGGAACTCACGGATGGCTCAGTAGTCACAGCTCATTGTGCCAACACCGGACCGATGACCGGTGTGCTCCACCCTGGAGGACGAGTGAGGATGCGCTATGCCCCTTCCCCCAAGCGCAAATTGGCCTGGACCTGGGAACAGGCGGAAGTGCCGAGCGCTGATGGAACTTCCTGCTGGGTCGGAATCAACACAGCTCTCCCCAATCGGCTGATCAGAGCAGCCATTGAGGCCGGTCACCTCAATTTTGCGCTGGGACCCATCGGCGCGATCCGTGCTGAGGTGCCCTACGGAGCGAACCGCCGCAGCCGCATTGATCTACTGCTCACTCCGGAACAGGGGGCCTCTGACCAACGCCCGATCTACCTGGAGGTAAAAAACACCACCTGGTGCGACGGGCCGATGGCTCTGTTCCCCGACACAGTGACCGAACGGGGACAAAAACACCTGCAGGAGCTGATGGGCGTACTTCCTGATGCACGTGGAGTGCTGGTGCCCTGCCTGAGCCGCCCCGATGTGTCGTACTTCGCCCCTGGAGATAGTGCTGATCCACGCTATGGCGAACTGTTCCGGGAGGCCTCAAAAGCAGGTGTTGAGGTGTTGCCCTGTGCCTTCAGCTTCCAGATCGACCGAATTCTTTGGGAAGGCCAACGGCCAGTCAAGCCAAGCCAATCAGTAATTCGGTAGCAACGGCGACGCGAAGAATGTTCATCGTTGAGCAATTTGTGGGCGAGTGATGGTCTGTTACAAGACCGTCCAACTTGCAGTTTCGCTTTCTTTCCATGACAACTGCTCTGCATCCGCCATCGCGGCGGCGCAAAGCGCGCCTCCAAGAGGCAAGCCTGATCGAAGGACCAATGCTTCTCCTTCAGAGCATTCGGGGCTTCAAATCCAACCGCGCGATGCTTTGGTTGGCTTGTGCACCCTTAGCCCTCTTTGGCTTAGGAATTTTCAATCTTTCTGCCCATGCGCAGGAGCTGCCTGAACTGAATGCAGCTTTCCTAGCGAATAATCTCTGGCTTTTGGTCGCGACCATCCTCGTGATCTTCATGAATGCCGGCTTCGCCATGGTCGAAGCAGGCATGTGCCGTCAAAAAAATGCGGTCAATATCCTCGCCAAAAACCTGTTTGTCTTCGCTCTGGCAGTGACGGCTTACTGGGTCATCGGTTATTCGCTGATGTACGGCGGATCCGTCATTGATGGTTGGCTCTACTTCAAAGGTCTGTTCTTTGATCCTGCAGTCACCGCTGAAACCATCAGCGAGGGAGGCCTTGTCCCCACCGTCGACTTCCTTTTCCAGGCAGCCTTTGCTGGTACAGCTGCAACCATCGTTTCCGGACTGGTCGCAGAGCGCGTGAAGTTTGGTGAGTTCGTTGTTTTCTCCCTCGTTCTAACTGCCTTCATCTACCCAATTTCTGGCAGCTGGGAATGGAATGGTGGCTGGTTGAACAGCGTTGGAAACAAGGAATTCATTGATTTCGCAGGTTCGTCAATTGTTCACTCCGTTGGCGCCTGGGCCGGCCTGGTTGGAGCGATACTGCTCGGACCCAGGATCGGAAAGTTTGTGAACGGCCAAACTCAGGCTGTTCCCGGCCACAACATGTCGATTGCCACCCTCGGTGCTCTGATCCTCTGGATCGGCTGGTACGGCTTCAATCCTGGCTCCCAGCTGGCGATGGACCAATGGGTTCCCTACGTGGCCGTAACAACAACGCTCGCGGCAGCTGGTGGAGCTATTGGAGCAACAATCATCTCCACGATGACTTCCGGCAAGCCGGACCTGACAATGATCATCAATGGCATTCTTGCCGGCCTTGTCAGCATCACTGCTGGATGCGGCAATCTGACCTTGGTGGGTTCCTGGGTTGCAGGTCTGATTGGTGGCGTCATTGTTGTCTTCTCTGTTGCAGCTCTTGACGCGTCTGGAATCGACGATCCAGTCGGAGCCTTCTCAGTCCACGGCGTTTGTGGTGTCTGGGGAACACTCGTGGTCGGTCTCTGGGGTTTTGACATCCAAGGCGATGGGTCCCCTCTGGGCCTGTTCGTGGGTGGTGGCATCGAACAACTCGGCATTCAGGCCCTTGGATGCGCGGCTTACGCCATCTGGGCTCTGGTGACTTGCTGGATCGCCTGGAGCGTGATTGGTGCCCTGTTCGGCGGCATCCGCGTCACCGAGGAAGAGGAAATCAATGGCCTCGATATCGGTGAACACGGCATGGAGGCGTATCCCGATTTCGCCTCTGCTGGTAACTGAAGTCCTAATCAAGGACGTAGAACCCCGGCCCACAGGGACCGGGGTTTTTTCTTGGTTTACTCAGCACAGCTGATCGGCAAGAGACAGCTCCCTCCCACAGCCCATAGAGTCATACCACTGTCGCAGCGGCCATGGATACCCACGCCTTCAAGCGCTCTCTTCATAATTCCGACCGCTACAACCGTCGTGGCTTCGGACGCGCTGATGAGGTGGCTGGAAGTCTGGAGCAGGCCTATCAGAGCAGCCTGATTGGATCCATCCGTGAAAACGGTTATCAACTCAGCCATGGACGCCTGAACGTTCGACTTGCTGAAGCCTTTGGTTTCTGCTGGGGAGTGGAGCGCGCCGTTGCGATGGCTTACGAAACGCGCAAGCACTATCCAAGTGAGCGCTTGTGGATCACCAATGAGATCATCCATAACCCTTCAGTGAACGATCATCTACGCAAGATGAATGTCCATTTCATCCCTGTAGACCAGGGGGTGAAGGATTTCTCGGGTGTGGAATATGGCGACGTAGTGATTCTTCCTGCCTTCGGGGCCACCGTGCAGGAAATGCAATTACTCAATGATCGTGGCTGCCACATTGTTGACACCACATGCCCATGGGTTTCCAAAGTTTGGAACACAGTGGAAAAGCACAAAAAACATGTGTTCACATCGATTATTCACGGGAAGGTGAAACATGAAGAAACCCTGGCCACCAGTTCCTTTGCAGGCACTTATCTCGTGCTACTGGATCTAGAGGAGGCTCAGTTTGTCGCGGATTACATCCTCGGCAATGGTGATCGAGACAGCTTTATGACACGTTTTGCCAATGCTTGCTCTCCAGGCTTCGACCCGGACCGCGACTTGGAGCGTGTCGGTGTCGCCAACCAGACCACCATGCTTAAAAGCGAAACAGAGGAGATCGGCCGGCTGTTCGAACGCACGATGCTGAGCAAGTTCGGCCCCATGCAATTGAACGAACATTTTCTGGCGTTCAACACCATCTGCGACGCAACCCAGGAGAGACAGGACGCGATGTTCTCACTGGTCGACGAACCGCTTGATCTCATGGTCGTGATTGGTGGGTACAACTCCTCCAACACCACCCACCTTCAGGAAATTGCCATTAGTCGTGGCATTCGTTCATTCCATATCGACACACCGGAACGGATCAGTGAAGACAACAGCATTGAGCACAAACCACTTGGCGAGGATTTAACCCGTGACACGAACTTTTTGCCCAGCGGACCGATCACTGTTGGCATCACGTCCGGAGCTTCAACACCAGATCGCGTAGTGGAGCACGTGATTCAGCGCATGATCGCCATCAGCGACGCAGATTGATCGCCGCGAAGCTTTACATTGATTCAGCACAGCAATTCCCCTGATCAGAGCTCGTCCGTCCTGATCTTGTCGAGACCATCCGACGAAGCGCTGCGTCACTGCGAGGACGTGAACGAACAGGTGCGGTGCTATCGCAGCCACTTCAGTGATCGCATGGAGATGCGGGCGGATCCCGACACGATTGCAACTTATCTTGATCAACATCAAGGTTGGTTCCACAGGTGTGCTTCACCCATGGAGGTCGAAGCTCTCGATCCCCAGGCCTACGCGCTGACTCTCGGACGCTTTGGAAATTTCGGCTTTGAAGTGGAGCCGACGATCGGCCTACGACTCCTCCCTCGCCAAGCAAAGAGCTACGCGATCGAAACCGTCACCCTTCCAGATCACGATCCAACTTTGGCAAAGCTCTACGACGTTGATTTCCAAGCCAATTTAATTCTGGTGGACCTCCCTGAGAACAGCGTGGAGCATGATCACAGCTGGGTCAGTTGGACACTTGATTTAACGGTGTGGATTGCACTTCCCCGAGTGATCACCATGCTCCCCAATGGCCTGGTTCAATCCAGTGGCGACCACCTGCTGCGCCAGATCGTGCGCCAGATTTCACGCAGACTGACCTGGAAAGTTCAGGAGGATTTCCACGCAAGCCATGCACTGGCATGCCCTCCACGACGGAGGGCGGCTTTCTGACAGTTGCTCGAAGATCGGAATCAGCCGCAGACAGAAACTGCTCAGATAATGTTTGCCGCATGCTTGAAACTTGGATCCAAAGCTTGCAACGTGGAAACACAGGCTGAAGGGCATAAATCCTAAAAAACTGGTCAATCTTCGACTTCAACGATCAGATGTGATCACAGGCTGAGCGGCTCAAGCCGCCAAAACAAGCAATGTCATCAATGGCCTAGATCAATCCAGAAAATCCTTAGCGCAGTCCATCAGATTTGTTGCAAGATGTGAGGATGGCCATATGTTATCTTTTTTACTTCTCGGCCAATCAGCAATGGCATTGTCAGGGTTTGAGATTGCCGTAGGCGGCATCGCTTCAATTCCAGTGCTGGGCGGCCTGGTTTTGATCGGATACAAAGTTTTCGGCGAAAAAAATCTTGACACATCGAAGCTGAAACCCAAAAAACCAGCAGCCGCTGAGAAGAAAGCCGCTCCTGCTGCTGAGAAGAAAGCTGCTCCCGCCGCTGACAAGAAAGCTCCACCCGCCGCCGGCAAAAAAGCCGCTCCTGCTGCTGCCAAGAAAGCTGCTCCCGCCGCTGATCAAAAAGCCGCTCCTACTGCTGACAAGAAAGCTCCACCCGCCGCTGATCAAAAAGCCACTCCTGCTGCTGACAAGAAAGCTGCTCCCGCCACTGATCAAAAAGCCGCTCCTACTGCTGACAAGAAAACTCCATCCGCCGCTGATCAAAAAGCCGCTTCCACAGAGAGCTAAACGCTGTTTATTCAGCCCATCTCAATTAAAAATCAATCCATCAAGACAATGACTTGAGTTAATGGTGGTTGCCTACAAATAGATATCGGGCTCATCAGGAATGATACAATCTTCCGCAATTTAAATGTGATCATTAGACTACACAACTGACAAAAAAGATGCATGAATCAATTCATTGACGACTACAGTTAAAGAGCAATGATTAACAATCATGGGTGACTGGAGTCAGCAGCTCCTGAAGCTGAATTTCCAAAAAGAAAAAAAAGCTGACGGCTCGATCTCTTATACGCTTACCCCTGGACATCGGCGAGACTCTTATTGGACAAAAATCACCGTGAAACAAATTGGCACTCCTACTCCTGATGCATGGCAAGTGACCTGCGCAAGATCAGAGATTCGAATCGGCCTATGGAAAATTCATAATACAACCCAAGATATCAGCGTCGTTGTTCACACAAGTGTTCAAAAAATGATCGAAGATATTAATTACCAAACGAGACTTAAGCCAAGCTTTTTATCAAAGATCAGCAACTGAACTGATCTCGTTCGAGCTTCTATTGATCAACAACATCTTGATTGAATCATTGCATTCAACTTGGAACAGGCCATCACAGGATACCGATAAGCTCTGGCTAAGGCCTTGAGAAATACTGGTCATACCCAATGAACTGATGCATGTCGATCAATGAACAACGCAAAATCCAACGTGAGACCAACTCTCAATCCAGATGAGATCGATAACGCCATTAGCCAGGCTGATCTGAGCGAGATTGAAGGCGAAATCATTGAATACATACGATATATCGGGGTTTTCAATGAACTCAGCTTGAAAAAGGCATTGTCCATGCCATCCAAGCCGCCTGCTTTATATCGATTGTGCAAAGCATGCGAAAAAATTGGCAGTCAACTCCCTGATCAATTCAAAATGATGATGACTTGGTCAGAAGACCAAAGCGACGACAACATCGCCTGGCAAGGAAATTTAGTTTGTGCAATCGCATACACATGCGACGGCACTAAATTACAACCCGAAAACAAAACCTCGCTGTATCACACTTTTGCAGTACATAAAGAATTATTCAACGGACTAGAAGCTGATTGAAGGGCATCCCGCAACAGGATTTGGACGTATAGTAAGTGACAATAGATTGTTAAATACTATTTGATCAATGCCTCAGGGCGAGAAAAAATAGAGTTGATAGGTTTCTCTATGAAATTTACGATTGTCTTTGCATCAGCAACCGGTCATACGGAAGACATCGCCGAGAGGCTCGACCAGCTCCTTCCCGATTCTGAACTCAAAGAGCTCAGTGATTTTCAGGACATCAAGGACATTGAAGCCTGTGAGGCACTGATCTGTTGCACTCCAACCTGGAATACCGGGTCAGACGTCAAAAGGTCAGGAACCGTTTGGGATGAGCACATTGAGCAGATCCCGACCCTCAATTGCTCAGGAAAACCTGTGGCCATCGTTGGCCTTGGAGATTCAGCAGCTTTTAGTAAATTTTTCTGTGACGCGATGGAAGAGCTTTACACAGCCTTTCAGAAAGCTGGTGGCAATTTGATTGGACATGTGTCAGGTGAAGACTATATTTTCGATGATTCAAAAAGCATGATCAACGGGATGTTTTGCGGGCTCCCGATTGACGAAGACAATGAGTCAGAAAAAACGCAAGATCGTTTAGAAGCCTGGTGCAAAACAATTTTAGAAGAGTCAAAATTATAATATCTCACATATCAATCAAAAAACAGGCAAGTATTTATATTATTCCGCTCACGCTTCAAGACCCTACATTTATTGATTCAAGAAATATACAGAGATTAATCAGTTTGCTTATTCTGAAAAGACATACAATTCACTGGAAGTCCAGCGATGATACTCACTAATACAGGGGTCATAACCATGGCAACGATCAGAAGTCCTATCGGTTGTGGAGTTGATTCTCGCGTCGCCTGGAGCAAAGCGAGAACGCAACTGCTCACATACAACAGCGATATCAAAAAGGGCTTTAGCACCTGAACATTGTTTCAATGACAAAATATTCTATGACAGCCAGGTCAGAATCTGAGATGGCGCCAATCTTAAATCCTTAACGAACAATTGCCAGGCCCGGTGAATGGCACAACCAATGTCGACTTCGAGATCAGGGGCGAAAGTTAACTTTAATAAAGCCAGCGGAACTACACGCAGGCCGCCATCAAAAGTGCTTTCAGCTCAATCACTTTGGAGAGATTAAAGCAGCGAATTACTCCTTCAGCCATAAAGAATGGACAACTTTAAAGCGAAGCATTGGCGAAGATTGATTAGTTTAAATCGGCCAATGGTTGAACCGAATTGGGATTATTTCATCAACGCTCCACTGGATCAAGGAACCATTCGATTTGAAACGAAAACAGAGAGAGCCCTCCACGCCAGAGTTGTGGCAGCAGAAGCCAACTGGATGCAATACAAAACCTGCGAGCAACTCAGCGCGTACTGGTCCGCCAAGCGTGATCTCGATGCGTTTCGAGAAGGTCGAGCACAAGCAAAACAGGAGTGAGCCTGTTCAGAAGCAGCGCTCAAGGCAGCCCACAAAACTCCCAACTCCCTTGCAAGCGAAAAAGAATTCGGTGGTTAATGCAATATAAGTAACTCAGCTGAATAGCATAAGCTACATTCCCCGGTTATTGTATAATCAAACAATTATTTTCACAGGCTTCGATGTATCAAGACTTCACAGCAATTGCGATCTTGCTCTTAACGGCAATTCCCGTTTTAGCAGTCGCCGCAACTGTGTTCTTTTACGTTAGAAGTAACGACAGAAAAACTCCTCTGACCAGGGAAGATTTTTATCGTTAATACAGTCAAGTTCGCTCAATTGCTTTAGCGGTTGAGCCATATTCTGTTCATAATTTGCATTCCACTGACTGCTTGCCAAAGAAACAAACTGAGCATTCCCATGTTCAGCCCCACATGGACTTTTCGTGCCAATAGGTTTCCACGCTGCATCAAAGGTGAAAGAGATGAGGCTGCAGCGATCATTCCGGTCATGACCAGACCAACCACCAAGTGCGGGCCAACGAACAGCTTGCCGTTGTTCAGATAGGTGACTGCCATACCACCAAGTGTTCCAAACACCATGACGGCCATCAAACCGCTGCCCCAGAGGTAGTGTCTCTGGGCAAATTTTCCAGGGATCAAGGCCTTGCGCTGCTCGGATGTCCCCGTACGCACTTTCTTGGCCTTGATGCCGAGGTACGTCGCGTAAGCACCCGCAGCCAGCAACAGCCACATCATCAGCGGATGAAGGAAGTTGAGACCAAAAGACAGGTCCGTCGGCATCAAAAATCACACGATTGAACGAAGGCTAAAACTGCAGCCCCCAACTCGTGGAGTCCTGCGCCCTCTTGACGATCAGTGCAGGAAGTGACGGCGTCCTGTCAGAAGCATTGACAAGCCGAGTTCATTGCAAGCCTGAATGGAATCCCCATCACGTTTGCTGCCACCTGGATGGATCACAGCCGTAATTCCATGGTCGGCAGCAAGGCGGACCGTGTCGTCGAAAGGAAAAAAGCCATCGCTGGCCAGCACAGCACCACGGCTGCGATCACCGGCGGCCTCCAGGGCGATCTGCGCCGAACCCACCCTATTCATCTGGCCAGCTCCCACGCCGAGGCTCTGGCCTTCCCTAGCAACGACGATCGCATTGGAGCGAACGTGGCGCACTAACTGCCAGGCGAAACAGAGATCTTCACGTTCGCTCGCGGTGGGAACTCGCTCGGTTGCCACGGTCCAATCATCCGGCGTCACGCGCTGGTCATCAAGATCCTGCACGAGAACTCCACCAAGAATGCTGCGCACATGGTCCTGACCGGCGGCGTCAATGGAATCCGGAGACAGTTCAAGCAAGCGCAAATTGGCTTTGGCAGCGAGGATCTCCCGCGCTTCAGGTGCAAACCCTGGTGCAACGACACATTCCAGGAAGAGGCTCGTGAGTTCACGTGCAGCCGTTGCATCAACACAACCGTTCAGGGCCACGATGCCTCCAAAAGCGCTGACGCGATCTGCATCCAAAGCCCGACTCAGTGCGGCAGCAGTGCCATCACCGATCGCCACCCCGCAAGGGTTGGTGTGTTTCACCACAACCGCTGCAGCGCGACTGGCGGGGTGGCTGCCATTGGTGCCATAGCCGAATTCTCGGACCGTTGCCAAAGCAGCCTCTAGGTCCAACAGGTTATTAGTGCTGAGCTCTTTGCCTTGCAACTGAATGGCTCCGCCCCAGCCTGCCTTGGCAGCGCTGTACCAACTGGCGTGTTGATGGGGATTTTCTCCGTATCGCAAGCGTTGACGCAACGGCAAAGCCTCGAGCCAGGGGAGATCTGCCTCCGTTGGATCAGCTGTGCTCACCTCTGGTCTGGCCTGCATCCATCGGGTGATCGCGGCGTCGTAAGCCGCCGTATGAGCGAAAGCTTCCACGGCAAGCTCACGTCGCACTGCATCCGTTAGTGCTCCCCCCGACGCATCCAGCGCAGCCAAAAAACGGTCGTACTGATTCGGAGCGGTCAGCACTGCAACATGCGCGTGGTTCTTGGCTGCGGACCGCACCATCGTCGGACCGCCGATATCAATGTTCTCGATTGCGGTGTCCCAGCTCACCGTGGGGTCAGCAACCGTTTCTCGAAATGGATACAGATTGACGACAACAACATCGATGGGTGCGATCTCCTGAGCGATCAGATCGGCTTCATGGCTGGCATCGCCACGCCGGGCAAGGATGCCGCCGTGAATGCGGGGGTGCAGCGTCTTCACCCGTCCGCCAAGAATCTCCGGAGCGCCGGTGTAATCCGCCACAGGAGTGACAGGCAGACCAGCCTGCTTGAGGACCTTGGCTGTCCCACCGCTGGAGAGCAACTGGTAGCCGTAGCGATGATGCAAAGCCTCAGCGAGAGGCACCAGTCCGCGCTTATCGGACACGCTCAGCAGCGCAGTGGGAGCCATGGCAGCAGGACAGGAATGAGACCTTGGGCCAACCTACGCAGCAGCAGGTCAAGCAGCTGATGCCTGATTCAGTGATTCATACCGGTCTGGAACCGGGACACATTCGCCTGGTGCTTCTCCATGGCTGGGGGGCTGATGCAGAGGATTTACTACCCCTCGGCGATGGGCTGGCTGCAGCAGCAACGGTTCCTGCGGAATGCATCGGACTGCAGGCACCCGAACCTCACCCAGGCGGCCAGGGACGTCAGTGGTATGGACTGTTCCCATCTGACTGGCAGGCCGTGCCATCAGCCACGCAACAGTTGCGCCATCGCATTGAAAAACTCGATCTAGAGACCATTCCGCTCTCTAAAACGGTTCTGATCGGTTTCTCCCAGGGTGGGGCCATGGCCCTGCATGTAGGTTGCAACCTGCCACTGGCGGGAGTAATCAGCTGCAGCGGCTACCCCCATCCAGGGTGGCAACCTCCATCGAACCGACCACCTGTGCTGCTGCTACACGGTCGGAATGACGATGTCGTCCCGGCTGCGGCAGCAGAGAAACTGCTTGAACTCCTGGGATCGGGATCCAGTGAATGCAGCTTGAAAACTTTTGCCGGTGGACATTCCATTCCCCTGGCAGCTCAGGAGGCCATGGCTGAATCGATCATGTCCTGGCTGAAATAACTCGGCCAGGACAACATTTCGCCTGATTCAAACGAAGGCGTATTCGTACTCTTCCATCTCTTCCCAGTCGTCGGAAGAAAGCTCCAGGCCTTCGAAGATCACCTCTTCACCAACGCGGTCGACAATGGTGCGCAGCGAAGGGAAGAGAAAGTGATTTTCCTCTGCATACTGAGCACTGAACAGGCCCTTTTCACCCCAGAAGAAACGGTCTGTGGTGTGTTCGTTTCGCCGCACGTTTAGCAACGCTGGAGGTACAAGACAGCCTTCAGCGATGAAGCGGCGGGCCGCTGTCACGGGCTTGTGTTCCCCGGTTTCCAGATGGAACGTGGGCACGTGGGCCAGAACACGCTGACCGGCAAGACGGCGGCGGCTAATCCGCTTGCGCTTCTTAGACATAAGGTTGCCTCCCGCAGACGGGAGCTGAGAGGTGGACGGAAGGGAGCTGTTGGGCTGAGCCGTTGGTTGAGCAATGCCCTGATCGATCCACAAGGGGAGAATTCAGGTCATCAGCGTTCGGACTGCGGAAATCCGGAGAAGGCCGGCTCGCAATAAGACACACTCCATTGCTTACAACGACGAATGTCGACGTCAACAGGGGATTCATCAACCTCTGCTGTAACCTTGGTGGCACGGAAAGTGCAACCTCAATCGGAGCAACGAAGGAGCAAGGCCTCCCAGGGGCCATGCTGTCGGTCGCACCTCCGATCTTAAGACTTTTTCCTAATTTGGCAAGCAGTCCAAATGCGTTACCGCACGACCGTCTGTATTCCGTGATGCAGTTCGGCTGATGCAACTGTCCGATCGGTTCCTCGAGCTAGCGCAGCAGCAGCTGCAGTCTCTGGCGGTCGATACAGCCATGGCGCGTCTTGCCCTGTATGTCACCGATCGTGAACAGGGCTCCACACCGACCCTGACGCTTGTGGCTCAGTGGCCTCTCGACTCAGCTCTGCCACCCGCCATCGCCGAAGACCCCAGCCTGCGCAGCGTGGCCCAGGAACGTCGCTGGTATCCCTTACGGCACGAGAACATGCTTCTGGGCGTGTTGCGTGCTGAGCAACAACCGCTGCCAGGCAGGCCTGTCGACCATGACCCTCGCCTTCAGATCTGCGCGGAAACGCTCGCATGCATTCTCGGCCTTGAACAAGATCGCCGAAAGCTGCATCACCAGCTGGATGAACAGCGCCAGCAACTGAATTTGGTGGTGCACCAGCTACGCAATCCCCTCACAGCTCTGCGCACCTACGCCCAACTTCTGCTGCGTCGCATCGGCCCCGACGATCAGCAGCGCTCATTGGTGGAAAGCCTGATTCAGGAACAGGATCAACTGGATCGTTATCTCCAGTCCCTCGACCGGATCGGCCGGGGCGATCTGAGGTTGGAGGCAGATGCTTCCACACCTCTGTTGCTGCCTCCTGTTCCCGTGGATGCTCCTGACCTAACCGTGGCAGATCTGCTCCATCCTCTGATCCAGAGGGCTTCTGCCACAGCGACCCTGCAAAACAGGCCATGGCATGGCCCTGATCATTGGGCTGCCTGGACCCAGGCCGCTCGCCCGGCCGCCGATGCCGTGGTGGCTGAAATCGTGGCCAATCTGCTGGAAAACGCCTTCCGCTACAGCCCGGCCGGATGCGCACTGGGCCTAAAACTTCTCGACCATGCAATCTGCGTCTGGGACGCAGGCCCCAGCATTCCCGCCACGGAGCATCAGCGCATTTTCCAGCAAGGAGAGCGTGGCAGCAGCAGCATCGATCGCCCAGGCTCTGGACTGGGTCTGTCCCTGGCTCGTCGCTTGGCGGAAAATCGAGGCGGCTCACTGAACCTTCACACCGAACCCACTGCCCTGGATCCGGAATTGCCTGCACAGGGCAATGCCTTTCTGCTCACGCTGCCGGAAACAGAACGGGAGCAAGCAACGCAGCAGCCAGAAGAGTGAACGTTTCGCAGATCATCAAAGTGGCGCCGTAACTGTCGCCGGTATGGCCCCCAAGGCGCCTGCCCAACCACTCAGCCGGAAGCAGAGCTGCCAAGGTCCCCAACAAAGCAATGCCAATCCAAGCAATGAATCGCCGAGGCTGGAGGCCCCACACCAGCAACCCAGTGGCAAGCAACAACAACAGGGTGGGGTTGCCTTCACGCCAACCACACCAGTTGCGGCGGTGGAACGCCGCAGTTCCCGTGTCCTGCTTGCGCAGATAACCGAAGCGCCCCATGGCCCATAGCGGCGAGACCCTCGCCAAGGCCGCTGCAAACACCAGGGCAGCAGGAGCGAACCCACCGAGCTGGACCAAAGCTGAAAACTGGAGCAGCAGCACGATGAACGCCGCTTGTACACCACTGGCGCCGACACGACTGTCATCCATCGCCTCAAGACAACGACTGCTGCCTGCAGCCAGACCGTCGGCCGTGTCCATCAGTCCATCCAGATGGAGACCACCTGTGAGCCAGAGGCCAAGAGCCAATGCGGCAGGAGCGATCGCCACAGATGGCCAGTTCAGAGCACTGAGCAGCAACCAGAGAGCTGCCATCAGCCCGCCGATCACTGCTCCGATCCAGGGAGCAAAGCGGGCAATGCGCTCGAAACGAGGAGTTGGCCATGGCCAGCCGGGCAGCACCGAATAAAACACCCAGGCGCCGGCCAGGTCACGCAACCAAGGGGGAGAGGCAGACCGCAGAGCAGGGCAGATCACGGAGTCCACTCACCGTAGGGTCAGAGGTCGGGCGGAGATGCGCGTGTTCGACTTCAAGATCAGCGCTCACTGTTGCCGCACGGATGCACGCTGCGGAGCGTTCTCGACCCCGCATGGAGTTGTGGATACGCCGCGGTTCATGCCGGTGGGGACCCTGGCCACAGTGAAGGGGGTCAGTGCGGATCAGCTGGCAACCACCGGGGCCCAGATGGTCCTGTCCAACACCTACCACCTGCATCTGCAACCCGGCGAGACGGTCGTGGAGGCCGCAGGCGGACTGCATCGGTTCATGGGCTGGAACGGGCCAATGCTCACCGATTCCGGTGGATTTCAGGTTTTCAGCCTTGGTGATCTCAATCGCATCGATGACCAGGGCGTTGATTTTCGCAATCCACGCAACGGCAATCGCATCCTGCTCACCCCGGAGCGATCGATGGAGATCCAGATGGCACTCGGGGCGGACGTGGCCATGGCCTTCGATCAATGCCCCCCTTATCCGGCAACAGAGAACGATGTGGAGGAGGCCAGTCGTCGAACCCACGCCTGGCTGGAGCGCTGCGTGAGCGCCCATCAGAAGTCCGATCAGGCTCTGTTCGGCATTGTGCAAGGAGGCTGCTTTCCCCACCTGCGTGACGCCAGCGCCCGCGCGGTCGCCAGCTTTGATCTACCGGGAATCGCCATTGGTGGAGTGAGTGTGGGCGAACCCGTGGAAGAGATGCATCGGATCGTGCGCCAGGTCACTCCACTGCTACCGAACGATCGCCCCCGTTATCTGATGGGGATCGGCACCCTGAGGGAAATGAGCGTTGCCGTCGCCAACGGCATCGATCTGTTCGACTGCGTCCTGCCAACACGGCTGGGCCGGCACGGCACAGCTCTTGTCGGTGGTGAACGCTGGAATCTGCGCAACGCCCGTTTCCGGCATGACCACACGCCTCTAGACCCGACCTGTCCGTGTCAGGCCTGCCGGCAGCACAGCCGCTCCTATCTGCACCATCTGATCCGCAGTGATGAGCTGTTAGGGCTGACCCTGCTCAGCCTGCACAACCTCACCCACCTGATCCGCTTCACCACCGCCATAGGGCAGGCGATCAAGGACGGCTGTTTTTCAGAGGATTTCGCTCCCTGGCAAGAGGAGTCCCCGGCTCATCACACGTGGTAGCGTCCGCACACTGACCGTATTCCGCCGGGATGGCTGCTTTCTCCCTCGATCTGCTGGCTCAACTTCCAGAGGCTTATCAGGCTTTCGGTCCGCTGATCGACATCCTCCCGATCATTCCTCTGTTTTTCCTGTTGCTGGCCTTCGTCTGGCAAGCATCCGTCGGTTTCCGCTGAAGCTCTCATCGCTACCGCTTACCGCAGCGCAGCACCGACCAAGCAAATTGAGGCAGAACGAGATAGCGCCTCCAGCGGCTTGGATCCTGCAACAGTCTGTAAAGCCACTCCAGCTGCAAACGACTGGTCCAGCTCGGGGCACGTTGCTTCAAACCTGACCAGACATCGAAGCTGCCGCCGACTCCCATCCAGAGACCGGGGAGCTTGTCGCGCATTCGCTGGATCCAGATCTCCTGGAGGGGCACCCCAAGAGCCACAAGAACCAGATCGGGACTGAGTCGCCGCAACCTCGTTTCAAGCTCCGGCCAGGCACTGGCATCTTGATATCCGTGTTCTGCAAAAACCAGTTGCAGTGCTGGACTCTGCTGAGCCAGACGGTCAGACAACCTGTCCATCACTTCAGGCGACGCCCCGACAAGTGCGACGCGCCAACCATGGGCTTCCGCATACGTGAGCAAGGACCTTGCAAGCTCAATTCCTGGACTGCGCTGCACCTTGATCCCTTGGCGCGCGAGAGCCCAGACCACACCTGCACCATCAGGAATCACCAGATCAGCAGTTCGGATCACAGCACCCAGGTCCGTGTTGCGGCGAGCAAGCATCGTCATCTCAGCGTTCAGCGTGACGACCTGCCCTCCACCCTCTGCATGCAGGCCGATGGCTGCGGAAGTTACATCTCGGCAGGCATCAACGGGGATGTCGAGAACTTGGCAACGACGTTGATCGCGCGGACCGGTTGTCAGTGCTTCCATCCGCGCGTCCGCTGCACGAGAGAATCTAGATCCGGTCGCGTTAGCCACCATGGTTCTGTCGCACCCGACCCGTGAAGAGGATCAGCTGCGTGCGCAGCGGCTGACGCAGCTCGACCGCTCCATCGAGCGCGTGGTGCTGCAGCGACAGAACCCGATCAGTGGGCTACTGCCCGCTAGCACAGCCCACACCGTGCATGGCAATTACGGTGACGCCTGGGTTCGCGACTGCATTTATTCGATCCAGTGCGTCTGGGGTCTGGCGATCGCCCACCGGCGCCAAAAGGGCAGCTGTCAACGCTGCTGGGAGCTCGAACAGCGCGTCATCGACCTGATGCGCGGATTGCTGAACGCCATGATGCGTCAGGCCGAAAAAGTGGAGCGCTTCAAAAGCAGCCTCGACCCCCTGGATGCCCTGCATGCGAAGTACGACAGTGCCAGTGGATCTCCGGTCGTTGCCGATGATGGATGGGGTCATCTGCAGCTGGATGCCACATCTCTGTTTCTGTTGCAGCTGGCCCAGCTGAGCTCCGGCGGCTTGGCTGTCATTCACAACAGCCACGAAGCATCCTTCATCCAGAACCTGGTTTATTACGTGGCCAGGGCCTACCGCGTTGCCGATTACGGAATCTGGGAGCGGGGCGACAAGGGCAATCACGGCCTGCCCGAAAGAAATGCCAGTTCGATCGGTATGGCCAAGGCCGCACTAGAGGCACTGGACGGGGTTGACCTTTTTGCTTCCCACGGAGACGGAAGCATGCAGGTGCTCATTCCACACGGTGCTGTGGTGCGACTGAGACGAGCTCTGACTGGGTTGCTGCCGCGTGAGTCGGCAAGCAAAGAAGTTGATAGCGCTTGCCTCTCAGTGATCGGCTACCCCGCCTGGGCTGTGGAAGATCGAGCGCTGGTGGAGCGCACCAACAGGCGGATCAGGCGCGAGCTGGGAGGTCCCTATGGCTACAAGCGCTTTCGCAGGGATGGTCATCAGACGGTGGTGGAAGACATCACCCGGCTGCACTACGAGCGTGAAGAGCTGGCCACCTTTGAAGGAATCGAATCGGAATGGCCGCTGTTCCTGGCCTATGAATTGGTCACCGCCTGTTTCGAGCAGCGCTGGGACGAGGCCAACCTCTGGCGTGAACGCCTGCAAGCACTGCTGGTGGAACGCGATGGAGAACGGCTGTTCCCAGAGCTGTACCTCGTGCCCGCTGAGCAGCTGGAGCTGGAACGGCGTGCGCCCGGAAGTCAGCGACGCATCGCCAACGAGAACGTGCCGTTGCTCTGGACCCAGAGCCTCGCCTGGATTGGAGAGATGCTCCTGGATGGACTGATCAAGGCAGAGGATCTTGACCCCTGCGGACGGCGAATGCCCGCCACACTGGGAGCGCAAAAAGTGCTGGTTTCGCTGGTTCCCGGCGATGCCGCCGTCGCGCGCAAATTGGAAAAACTGGGGTTGCCGGTCAGCGATCCCGAATCCGCTGATTTACCGGTGCTGCCATCTGAGGCTCTGCGAGAACGGTTGAGCAACATTGGCGCCGACACCGCCCTTGGTCTCAGCGGCCAGCCACCACTTCGACCAGAAACAGCGGTCACGGCTCGCCTCTATCGCCAGGGCGGACAACAACTGGCTTTTTTACCTGCAGTGCTTGAAGAAGGCACGTTCTTTCTCAGCCATGACCCACGACAGCTGGTCGAAAGCATCGTGAATGAGCTGCATCTGCTCCAACGGCACTGGCAGGGGCAGGGAGCACCACTGCTGCTGATCCCCATACAGGCCGCTCTGCTGGAGAGGCACGAGACGCTTCTCCTGGAACTGACCCAACGCCTACAAAGCGGCAGCATCGAAGAAGTTTCTGTGGACTTCGCTGATCTTGGGACCCTGGCCAGCAAAGCCCAGTGGTTAACGCTGCCGGATGAAAACGAGGGCAACAGACAACTCGATAAAGCAGAGCAAGCAGCTGAACTACTGCAGGCCTCCACCGATCTGAGCGACCTCACAGCTGCACAAGAGCAGGAACTGGATGACATCCCCCTGGAAGAGCTACGGCAGAGGTTGTGGAGCAGCCACTCGCTGCGGGAACAAGCGGAGGTCCTGGAGCTGTTAACACAACAACTCGGTCAGCAGGCCATTCTCAGCGGTCCCAAGGGAACTCCAGTTGAGCTAGCCACTCTGCTGCAGGAGATCTACCGACGCGGTCTCAGCCAGGAGGACTGGAATGTGGCCAGACGCTGCGCCGGCGCCATGGGTCTGATTCATCCTCAGCTGGAGGATGCACTCACAGACCTGCTGAGCCGTCAGAAACAGGTTGTGATCGGCAGGAACTACAGCAGCGACTCGCGACTGACCAGTCCTGTCTCCAGCCAATCGATCGCAGCCCTGATCGAGCGCACCTGCGGCAGTGACGGCCGAGAACGGATGCTGCAGCAGGAGTTGCTGCTGGCACTGGACGGGATCGCCAGGCGCGAACCGAGCATGATCAGAGGCTCCCTGACCTTCCAGCTCGGGCAGCTGCTGCTGTTACTGACCTCAGAGCTGGCCGCCGAGCAGCAGTGCGGCCAAGACGAGGCCTTCGAAGCCCTGTGCGATCAACCTCCGCACTGCATCAGCCTGCGGCTGCGCACCGTGCTGGCCGACGTCGACCACGCCAGAGCAGCCCTGCAACGGCGGGAACTGCTGCACCTGAGCGGCAAGGTGCAGTGGAACATTCCCGAGCCCCTCGATGAAAGCCCCAGCGGAAGTGACTGGCTCCAGCACCGGATTCGCCTGGGCTCACTGCAACAGGTTCCCAAAGAGTTCTATGCAGGAATCTGGTCACTGCTCCACCACTGCCGTGGACTGGTGATTGGCGACAAACTGGAACGCCGCAACCGTCTAACCAGCGCCCTGCTTCGGGAGAAAACCCCTGGCGAACGCAACTTCGCCATTCAGGTGGAGCATCTGCTCAGTCGGATTAGAGCTCCTGAATACCGTCAGCTCTGCACCGAAAGCCTGCTCTCGTTGATGGCCTTTGCAACCGCCAATCCCAACATGCGCTTTGACGACGACATCGCCCTTGATGTGGTCATCGGCCATGCCGTGCGGGTGGGCTGGAGAAATCGCCATCCGGAGCAGAACAGCAACGATTATTCCCAGCACAAAGCAGCTGCCTGGGCTCAGTTCTACCGGTCGTCTCCAGCCGAATGCCGGCATTGGCAGATTGAAGCCCTCAGGGAGCTCGCCGATCAGGAAGGGCTCCGCTGATCAGGAAGGGGCTGATCCAAATCAGATCGGAGTCTCGATCGGAACACCTACGCCGGGCTGCTCCACGGCCTGTTCAATCAAATCAGCCAAGCGCAAGGCCCTCGAAGCTTGTTGGCCGTCCACTGCAGGAGTTTCGCGTCCTCGTACACACTGCAGGAAGTGTTCGAGTTCGGCATAGAGGGGCTCGATCGAGGTGGTGCTCACCTCCTCAATGAAACCATCGTTGCGGTAGAGCAACTCTCCATGATCCGCGGAGTACCACTCATGAGCCCTGCGATGAATGTGCAGGTTGTGATTGAGGAAGTCGGTCTCAACCAAGCTGGCCCTGCAGTGTGCACTCAGCGTCCGGATCTTGCGATGACTCATCTTGCTGGCCGTGAGACTGGCCACCACGCCGTTTTCAAATCCGAGCGTGGCGTTGACGTAATCGATCGGCCCATCCGAGCTGCGACCACCCGCAGCTGCCAGTTGCACCACCGAAGAACTGGCCAGCTCGAGCACCAGATCCAGATCGTGAATCATCAGATCGAGCACTACAGACACATCGTTGGCACGATCAGCGTGAGGACTGTGACGACGGGCTTCGAGCACCACCACCTCTTCATTGGCCACCACCTTGGTGAGCTCACGGAACGCGGGATTGAAGCGTTCGATATGGCCCACCTGAAGCAAGCGGCCTACTCGGCTGGCGGCATCAATCAAGGCAGCGGCCTCCTCCTGACTGGCTGCGATCGGCTTCTCGATCAGCACGTGTGAACCCGCCTCAAGGCAAGCCAGGCCCACGGAGTGATGAAGCAGGGTCGGCACTGCAATGCAGACCGCCTCAACCTCCTGAAGCATGGTGCGGTAATCGGAAAACCAGCGACAGCCGAACTGCGCAGTGGCCAATGCTCCCCGCTGCGCGTCCGGGTCCGCGACACCAACCAAATCCGCGTCTTTGAGCAGGCTGAGCACGCGCGCGTGATGCCATCCCATGTTGCCAATCCCGATCACGCCGACCTTCACCGGAAGCATGGCGTCGGTCATCAGTGGGACTGTGCGAACCGGCTGATTATCGGTGATCAATGCAACGGGGGGGGAATCACACCAATCCCTGTTCTTGATTAATGGAGTCGACCGGCGAATCCGGTTCTTCGATGAGAACTAGAAGCACCCGCACAATGCGGGGACCGGCCATGGCAACGATCTCGAATTGGATGTTGTGATGGCGCAGTGCCTCGCCTGGTGAAGGAATGTGCTGAAGCCGTTCCAATAAGAAACCAGCCAAGGTGTGATGGTCACTAGCTTCTGGGAGATCAAGCTGAAGCTGACGATTCAGCTCGACAATCTCTAAATCTCCTGCCACAAGCCATGTTCCAGGCTGATCCTCCATAGGCACCAGGTCCGGTTCATCTGTTTCGTCGTCAGGTTCATCGCCAACGATTTCTCCAGTGAGGTCTGCTGCGGTGACGAGACCCTCCGTTCCACCATGTTCATCGACCACCAACAGCAGGGGATTCCCTGAACGGATGATGGCCAGTAGATCAGCCAGGTTGCTGGTCTCCAGCACCGTCTGTGCAGGCATCAGGTAGGGCTCAAGCCAGGAGTCCTCGCGCAACTCTCCGCGGGCGATGGGCTCGGCGAGACGCCTCAGATCAAGGACTCCCCGAACATCATCGAGCGACTGACCGATCACGGGGAAGCGCGCATGACGGGTGCGATGAACCGCCTCCATCAACTCTGCAAAACGGACCTCAACAGGAAGGGTGACCATTCCTGATCGCGGCACCATCACCTCACGAACCTGGGTGTCCCGCAATGCAAACACACCCTCAAGAATGTTGCGTTCGTCGGGTTTGAGACCGGTGACGGCGCCACTCTCGATCAGAGTCTCCAGCTCGCCTGCGGTAAGAGCCGGAACAGGGGCATCCCAGCGCTGGGTGGTAAGGCCTGCCAAGCGCAACAACAGCGAAGCCAAGCTGTCGAGAGCCGACAGCAGTGGACTCAGCACCCGGATCGCTCCCTCGAGAACAGGCCCAAGCTGCAGGGCAGCAAACTCGGGACGACTCAGCACCCAGGCACGTGGCAAGAGGCCAGCAACCAGGGTGGCCAGCACGACCAGCAGCAAAAACCAGGCGAGATCCCACCAGCGGCCTGCAGGCATCTCCAGTGGCCACCAGCGCTGACCGAATCCACGACCGATCCAGCCCAGGGCCACCAGCGAAAGGCAAGCCCCGAACTGTGTCATCAGCAAAGCAATGCGCAGATGCCGCTGAAGTCTCTGCACAGACTGGGCGCCGGGGCGGCCCTCCTCAGTGAGAGCCTGCACCTGACTGGGCCTCAGTCGGAGCAGCGCCACCTCAGCTGCTGAAAACAGAGCCGGCAGAACCAGCAGCGCGATCAGCAGCAGGGTGCGCATTGGAACAAAACAATGGGGGTCGCGGGGATCGAACCCGCCTTAGGCGAATTATGAGTTCGCTGCATTCACCAGATTGCTAGACCCCCTTGGTCGGTGGGTTTACCACAGGGCACGCACGGGCGGAAAGGCTTCCTCGTTCTGATACTCACCAGGACCAGGGGAGAACATGTCATCAGCCAGGCTGCCGCTGAAGCCGTTGGGAATGTCAACGGTGCGCCAGGGGATCGGATCACTCTGGTTCTCAAGCAGCATCTCGTAGGTGTTTTCAAGAGCTACTGAATCCCAGACAATCGTTTGGTCGGGGAAACCAAAGCCAACCCAGCGGTCGCCATCGGGACCAGCCACAGCGAATCCAAACATGTCAGCTGCTTGATGCCGGATATTCACACCGCTAGCGAATGGGGCTGTCCAGCTGTAAAAGCGCTCCTCAATCAGCGCTGGGGTGCTCTGCACCTTGGCGCAACGGGTGACTTCAACCGGTGAAGCCGGCACGCCTCCTTCCATGAGCAGGATCGATGGGGCCTCCAACGTGGTGGAGCAGACCACCGGTCGAGCCACTGCAGCGACCTGCAATGAACTCAGTGAAAGAAGCAGAAGCAATGATCTCAATCGCAGCCTGTCCAAGGGAAGAGGCACCACTGCGCGCAAACTAGGCAGAGGATCCGCGAAGCACCAGCCCCCATGCCCGTCAATTCCGAGCCGTTGATGGATCGCGAGGTCCTGCTGGACCGACTGGCCCGGGAGGCTTACCGGCACGGGCAGTTCACCCTCGCATCGGGTCGCAGCAGCGAACACTATGTGAACTGCAAACCGGTGGCCCTGAGCGGCAGCGGCCTGGCGTTGCTCAGTCCCGCCATGCTCGCCCTGGTGGACAACAATGCCGTAGCCGTTGGAGGGCTCACGCTTGGGGCCGATCCCCTGGTGAGCGGTGTGGCCATGGCAGCGGCGCAGCAGGGCCGTGATCTCAATGCACTGATTGTGCGCAAACAGGCCAAAGGCCATGGCACCAGTGCTTGGCTGGAAGGCCCACTGCCTGAGGCTGGTGCCCTCGTGACGGTGCTGGAGGACGTCGTCACCACAGGTGGGTCATCGATCCAGGCTGTTAACCAGCTGAAAGAAGCCGGATATGCCGTTCGGCGTGTGATCACCATCGTGGATCGTGAAGAAGGTGGTCAGGAGGCCATGGATGAAGCGGGCTTGGAACTGGTCAGCCTGTTTCGATTGAGCGAGGTGGCTGCCAGAGCCAAGGAGCTTGAACAGTGATGAGCAGGGATCAGGACGTCAAAGCATTGATCTGGGATGCGCGATTCCCGCTCATCCGTCTCGAGGGCCAAGGATGCAGCAGCTTTCTGCATGGCCAAACCAGCGCCAAGGTGGATGGCTGCGCCCAAGGCGTTCTGGTCCAGGCCTGTTGGCTCAATGCGACAGGCCGCGTGCAGGCCCTGCTTGAAATCCGCCTGGATTCCGCTGGGGCCGATGTGCTCGTTCTCAACGGAGACAGCAACAGCGTCGCTGGCGGGTTTGATCGGGTGATCTTTCCTGCAGACCAGGTTCGACTAGGAGAGCAGCGCCAGCAGCGCAGGCTGCAACGCCTTGAGGCGGGCAAGGCACCCGACTGGAACCAGGTGGTGTGGCTGAGTGACAGCAGCGAACCTCAGAACTCATGGGCAGATCTCTCACCCTGCAACGCCTCAGAACTGGAGAGCTGGCGGAATAAGCAAGGCT
Organism: Synechococcus sp. UW179A; assembly: GCF_900473965.1. Taxonomy (NCBI): domain Bacteria; kingdom Bacillati; phylum Cyanobacteriota; class Cyanophyceae; order Synechococcales; family Synechococcaceae; genus Synechococcus; species Synechococcus sp. UW179A. Next base: position 90,619 of record NZ_UCNJ01000018.1, read on the forward strand.
GGCCCCTGGGAGATCAAGAGCTCACTGGCGACACCAATCCCTTTGAACTGGGTTTATCCGATTGGGTAGAGCTCAACAAAGGCTGTTATCTCGGACAGGAAACCGTGGCCAAGCTGGCATCCCGCGGCGGTGTGAAACAGCAGCTGCGCTGCTGGCAAAGCACCTCTGAAACTCAAAATATCCTGCAAAGCGGAGATCAGCTCAAGCTGAATGACTCGCGTGCCGGGATCATCACCAGCGTGTGCAACGACCCTGTAACAAGGAGCAGTTTCGGACTCGCTCTGGTCAGACGTCAGGCGCTTGATGCGGAAATACTGCAAGCAGGAAACAGTGATGTAGAGGTCTCCATCGCACGACCCAGTGCCTTCTGCGACCCACCAGCCCGAGGTTGAGAGCGGCTGTCGGCTGCCAGCATCCATGCAGCCACTGTCCAGGTTGCCAAGCCGTCATCACGGTTGTAAGTGAAGATCCAGCGCAGAGCCTGGACATGACCACGGTCCAGCGGTCCGGTGCCACGCCACTGCCTCCACCAGAGCAGAGCCCTTGCACCGTCCACCCCTGCCTGACTCCAGCTGAATCCAAGCCAATTGGCCACTGTCTTCAACCCATAGCTGTTGAGGGGAAGTCGCCAGTGACTGCGCAAGCGAGCATGCACATCGACAAGCCTGCGCTGCAGGGCATGCCGATCTTTATCACTAGCGCCCTGACGTTGGGCCATCTTGCACAGAGCCAGTGACTCCGTCTCGCCATAGTGGAGGACTGGCCAGCCCTCATAACGATTCAGGAATCGCTCGATGCGTTGCCAGCAACGACCTTCACCATGTTCCTGAAGCATGAGTAATGGGTGATAACTGGCTCGCTCAAGAGCCCAGCGGCCGTCGGGATCCCGAGGCAGAGAGACAAATCCATGCAGAAAGTCATCACGGGCATCCGGGTCTGATTCGATGTCATAGAGCAGCACCCCAGGCGCCTTGATCAGTTCAGGCAGCGCCGGTGAATCGGCCAGAGTCTCCGCCTGCCCGTCCCGCTGGGCTCGAGCCTGAGCCACAAGGGGAGCCGCCACGGCGCCGTGCTGGTCTCCAAATCGCTGCAGCTGCTCGGCCAGGCGATGGGGATCGGCATCGGCAAGTGCTTGCAAACCATCAATCCCCAGCTCGAGAAGCATCTCCCGCCGCTTGGCACCGATACCACTGACCTCACTGAGATGCCCAATCCGGCGTGCTTCGGCGTTGCAGACACCTCGCCAGCTGCACAACGAGCACTTTCGCCGGTCAGACGCGAGCGGGGGTGGCTCGCTCCGCTCCAGATCAGCCGCCAGTTTGCGCAGAGCCTCATCCAGCTGACGCTGCAGATTTTCACCGAGAGCAACCTTCTCCTTCTCGAGGTAGCGGCCTGCTCCCGCAAGAGCCAGGCCATCGATCACAGGAGCCTGTTGAAGTTGTGCGAGCAGCCGGGCTGATAACGCCAGCTGAAGCCGATGCTCCCGGGTAAGTCGTCGTCCCTGCCTGGCCAACACGGGACGGTAGATGTAATCGCCCCAGCGACTGCGACCGGGCTGACGCTGCAGCAGAGCTGGATGGGCCTCGATGCTGTAACCCTCTGCGGTCTGCCCGCGCAGTCTCAGGCCCACCACACCGACTTCACCCCGCTCGCAGGCCGCGAGCCCATGTGCAGGCTTATGAGGCAGCAACGCCACAAAACTGCGTTGCTGATCATCAAGCTGCAGTGTGCGATGGGCGGTATAAACCCTTTTGTTCTGATCACCATGGCGATCGAGCCATGCCCGGCGCCGGCAGCGGGTCCAGCTGCGCAGCAGTCGGTCGGTCAGCGGCTTGTCAGCAGAAGGGGTGTCACCCATGGCCTGAGGTTAAGGCGGCCAACTGCTAAATCCAGATGGACTACAGGCATGCCATGGCGTCGGCCCCCCTCCCTCTATGCGCAGCTCCGATCCGTTTCGGCACCGATGGATGGCGGGGTGTCCTCGGGGTGGACATCACCGTTGAACGGTTACTGCCGGTGGCAGCAGCAGCTGCACAGGAACTCGCCCATCAAGCACCGGATCAGCACAACAGCAAAACCGTGGTGATCGGCTACGACCGGAGGTTCCTGGCACCTGAGCTTGCTGAAGCGATCGCCACCTCAGTGCGCGGAGTTGGCTTGGAACCACTGCTCACAAGCACTCCTGTTCCCACACCGGCATGCAGCTGGACCGTAGTGCAGCGCCGAGCGCTGGGAGCCCTTGTCATCACCGCCAGCCACAACCCGCCTGAATGGCTGGGTTTGAAAATCAAAGGACCCTTCGGGGGATCGGTGGACGGCACGTTTACTGCCGCGGTGGAGCGGCGGTTGGCCGCAGGCAGTACCAGCGTTCCTGTTGCTGGGGAGCTGCAACGCTTTGACGCGCGCAACGAACACCTTGAAGGCCTGCGAACCAAGCTGAATCTGGGCGCCATCAGTTCTGGGCTAAAGGCCATGGGCTTGCGGGTAATCGTGGACCCAATGCATGGCTCTGCGGCAGGTTGTGTGTCTGATCTGTTCGGCTCGGATGCCAAAGGTCTTGTCTCTGAGATCCGCAGCCAGCGTGATCCTCTCTTCGGTGGCTGCCCTCCAGAACCGCTTGCCTCTCACTTGCAGGATCTAATCGCAGCGGTTCAAACCTCGAGTCGTCATGGGCAGCCTGCAGTGGGCCTTGTTTTCGATGGCGATGGTGACCGCATCGCGGCGGTGGATGAGCACGGTTGTTTCTGCAGCACCCAGCAACTGATGCCTCTGCTGATCGACCATCTCGCTGGAGCCAGGCAGTTGCCGGGAAGCGTGGTCAAGACGGTCAGCGGTTCGGACCTGATGCGCCTGGTGGCTGAGGACCTGGGCAGGGAGGTCCTTGAACTTCCTGTGGGCTTCAAATACATCGCTGCAGAGATGCTGGCGGGTGATGTGCTGATCGGCGGAGAGGAGTCGGGAGGTGTCGGCTTCGGCATGCACCTACCTGAACGTGATGCGCTGTTCGCGGCCATGCTCGTGCTGGAGGCCCTGGTTCAGGGCGGAATGCCGCTAGGAGCCCGCATGCAGGCTCTGCGTCAGCGCTGCGGTGGCTCGAGTCACTACGACCGGCTCGATCTGCGCCTTCCCGATATGGAGTCACGCCGACGCCTGGAGCATCTGTTGGCGACCCAGCCTCCGGAGAACGTGGCAGGACAAACCGTGTCGGAGGTGATCACAACCGACGGCGTGAAACTCAGACTTGGCCCCAGCCACTGGTTGATGCTGCGCTTCTCCGGCACTGAACCACTGCTGCGGTTGTATTGCGAAGCACCCGACAGCGATCAAGTGGCGGCCGTGCTCGCCTGGGCCCGCAGCTATGCGGAGAGCGCTTAAGCATGGGCACACAAACACTGGTGATTGCCAGCGGCAACCAGGGCAAGGTGCGGGAATTTCAAGGCCTGCTGAGAGGACTGCCGCTGAAGGTGAAAGCCCAACCAGAGGGTTTGGACGTTGAGGAAACAGGCAGCACCTTTACCGCTAACGCCCGTATCAAAGCCGTTGCCGTGGCGTCCAAGACAGGGGAGTGGGCTCTCGCGGACGACTCAGGTCTGAGCGTGGATGCTCTTGATGGAGCTCCAGGTGTTCACTCCGCCCGCTATGCCCCGAGCGATCCGGAAAGGATCGCTCGACTCCTGCAGGCGCTTAAGTGTGAAGACAATCGCAACGCCAGCTTCTGTGCAGCTCTCTGCGTGGCAGCTCCTGACGGCACGGTGCTGCTCGAGGTGGAGGGGCAGTGCAAGGGATCAATTACTCGATCACCGAGGGGAGATCAGGGCTTCGGTTACGACCCGATTTTTGAAGTTGAAGGCACTCAGAAAACCTTCGCTGAAATGTCTCTGCAGGAAAAAAAATCCCACGGTCATCGTGGTCGGGCTTTCGCACTGTTGGAACCACGCCTGCGACAATTGCTGTCTCAGCAGTGAAACCCAGGGATGCACTGATTGTGACGAGGCTCTAACAAATAGCTCCTGTACGGTGTGATCTGTCGCTGACGAGGTCGATGGCCATCGCCATGACCACCGGTTACAGCGCACAGACTGAAGGCGCTCTGCTTTGCATCGAAGCCGCCTCGGACTGGGCCCTGACTTGTGTTGACCAACTGGCTGCTGCTGACAGCTATGTCCTGATCGATTACGGCGCCGCTGATGGAGGCACTGCCGTAGGTCTATGGCACCAGGTGCTGGACCGCCTGCATGCCAACCAGCCCCAGGCCCACCTGACCCTGATCGGCAATGACCTGCCCAGCAACGACAACGTTGCCCTGGCCGAGAATCTGGCACTGCAAATTCCGCGCACTCCCAAACCCACGGTGCTGGTGAGTGCCCGCAGCTTCTACGAGCCATCTGTAGGTCCCAACACGGTGAGTTTTGGCTTTTCCGCCACCGCCATGCACTGGCTGAGTGAGTCGCCAGGTCCGCTGAACACCCACACCCATGTGCTGGCATCCAGCGATGCCGATGCTCTGCAACGCTTCACCGCACAGGCGCTCAAAGACTGGACTGACATTCTGGAATTGCGCAGCAAAGAGCTCAAGGTTGGGGGTCGCCTGCTGACGGTGAACCTCTCACGGGATGAACAGGGTCGTTACCTCGGCCACAACGGCGGCGAAACCCGCAATGTGCACGACCAACTGCATCAGATTTGGAAGGGCCTTGCCGACGAAGGCGTGATCTCCGAGGAGCAATACCGCAAGGGAACGGTGCTGAACTTCTACAAGTCACCCGATGAGTTCATGGCGCCTCTGAAAGATCAGAGCTCAGCGCCTTACTGCAATGGTCTGCGCCTGGTGGATGAGCGCACGGTGTACGTCAAGTGCCCCTACCGCCGCCGCTGGGAGGAGAATCGCGATACGGCAGCCTTCGCGGCTGGACTCATGGCCACGATCCGCAGTTGGAGCCGCCATAGCTTCGCCAGCGCTGCTGGGGATGCAGCGGCAGATGAGGTGTACCGCCGCCTGGAGCAACGCATCGCGGAAGCCCCCTCCGATTGGAGCCTGGATTACGTGGAGCACCACCAAATGATGGAGAAAGTGGCCTGATGACAACAACAACCCGACCCGCGCCGGACGTTTCGGTGCTAGCTGAGCATGTCTCAGACCATCTATCGGTATTCGTGGTGGCCGAGAACACTGATGCACGCCGCCCGGCCAACGGCGGCCTGCGTCTGCTCAATTACCCAAGCGATGAGGCCTGCATTGCTGATGGTCAGCGACTTGCTGGTCTGATGACCCACAAACACGACCTCTACGGCACTGGTTTTGCAGGCGGCAAGATCGTGGCGCGCGCCGCCGAACCAGACGCGGTGAAGGACGAACTGATCAGCATCACCGCGGGGCTTCTTGAGTCTCTCGACGGAGCCATGATCACAGGCTGTGATCTCAATACCAGCCTGGAGGATATGGAGCGCCTGACCGAGCTCACTCCCCATGTGCTGGCAGCCGTCGGCAGTCCTGTTGATGCCAGCGCAGCAACGGCTCATGGCACTCTCGGCGCTGTTGAAGCGGTGCTCGAATCATCCCTGGCTGACGCGAAACCGGGTCGAGCACTGGTGCATGGATGTGGCGCCGTCGGCGGCACGGTGGCTCGCGTCTTGGTTCAGCATGGCTGGACCGTGTTCACTGTGGATCTCAGCCAGGACCGTGCAGGCTTTCCTGGTGCCACTCCTCTGCCTCAGGACTGTCCCTGGTGGGAGCTGAAGCTGGATTTGCTGCTGCCCTGTTCGATCTCAGGTCTGATCAATGCTGAAATCGCCTCGGCTCTGAGGGTCAAATCCGTGGTTCCAGCCGCCAATGCACCGTTCCAGAATTCGCAACTAGCCGACGACTTACGTCGCAGCGGCATCCGAGTGTTGCCGGATCCACTGGTCAATGCAGGTGCCGTGATCGCTGACTCAATTGAGCGCTTCTCACCCGACGCCTGGAAAGATGCAGGTGCTGATGATGTCTACGATTTCGTGCGTGGTGAGGTGCGCCAAAGAGCCACTGACTACCTAAATCAGCGTGATCAAGGCCTTTCAGTTGGAGCTGCTCTGGGTGAAGTGACCGCCGAACGGGAGACCGACCCAATCGGCCTCAGCTTCGGAGAGATGGCATGAGCTCAGCTTCTCTTCCTGCCAAGGCCGCAGTGGTGATTGTCGGCGGTGGCATGGCCGGTCTTAGCTGTGCCGCGTCCCTGGCCCGTCTTGGGATCACTGACGTGGTGCTGCTCGAGGCCAAAACCCTGGCACACGCCAAAGCCAGCAGTTTTGGCGAAACCCGGATGTTCCGGGAGATGTATTCAGATCCCGTTCTCTGCCGTCTGGCGCAAGAGGCGAACAGGCTCTGGCGTGAGGAAGAGATTCACGCAGGAGAACAGCTGCGCGAAACCCATGGACTGCTTTTTTACGGCGAAAGCTGGGATGAGGAGACAATCGAAGGCTCGATTCCAGGAGCCCGCCTGGTCATGGACGAACAGGGCATCCCCTATGAAGCCCTCAATGCCGATCAGATCTCAACGCGTTTTCCTCTGAAACCAAAGAGCGATTTCACTGGACTGTTTGAACCCACCGCTGGTGCGGTTCGTAGCGACAAAGTGGTTGCCCACTGGATCCGCACGGCCCGCAACGCTGGACATCAACTGATCGAGCACTGCCCGGTGGCCAACCTGGATGCCGACGGAGGTGGGGTCACGCTTGAGAGCGGACATCACATTGCCGCCGAACAATTGGTCGTAGCTTGTGGCATCTGGAGCCAACTGATGCTGGCTCCACTGGGTCTCGCGCCGAAACTCGAGGTATGGCCCATGCTCTGGGCTCACTACACCGTGGACCCTGCTTTAGCAGATCGTTATCCGCAATGGTTCTGCTTCCAGAAGGAGCGCGGCGATGACGGCGGTCTTTATTACGGCTTCCCGGTGCTGAGCCACACCAACGACGGCCGGCCGCGAATCAAGGCGGGAATCGACTGGGCACCCAAAGAGCTGCGTGTCGCAGAACCCAATGCCATGACCACCGAGCCACCCGCAAGGCTGGTCGAATTGCTCGATACGTTCCTGTTCAACGAAGTTGACGGGGTCCAAGAACGGGTCGAAACGGTGATCAGTCCCTACTCGATGGCCAGTGATGTCAATTTCGTACTGGACCGTCTGAGCCCCAAACTGAGCCTGTTTGCCGGCGGCTCTGGCCAAGCCTTCAAATTCGCTCCCCTAATCGGCGACTCGCTGGCACGACTGGCCAGCGGTGAAGCCCCTGCTGTGGATCTTTCCTGCTGGAGTCACCAGCGCGAAGCCGTCAGCGCCTGAAGACCCTCTCGCGAAAACATCTCCCTTGCCCGACCCATCAACCCTCCAGGACGGCGCGCCTGAAACTAACCCGTGGTGGCGACGCAGACCCCTGTTGATCGGAGCAGGGCCACTGCTGGTTTTTCTCGTAGTCGCAGCCCTTGACCTCAAACTTGCAAAGCATTTCACGAGCTCCGGCAAAGCCATTGTCAGCAATGCTCTCGGCGGTCTATGGCAGTGGATGGTGCTGCTGCTGTTTGTGATTGCCATCGTGCTGGCGGTCAGCCCGATCGGCAAGTTGCGCCTTGGAGGAGCTGATGCCAAACCAAGCCTGAAATTCTTCGACTGGTGCGCTGTGCTGATCTGCACGCTGCTGGCCGGCGGCGGCGTGTTCTGGTCTGCGGCCGAACCCCTGTTTCACTTCGGAAATCCAGCGCCCTACTTCGCCGGAGTTGAGGGATCGACTGCAGCTGCAGTCGATCCCTCCCTGGCCGTGAGCTTCCTGCACTGGGGATTCCTGGCCTGGGCCCTGGTCGCAACAACGGTGACCATCACACTCTCGATCCAAGAGCAACGGGGCGAACCTCTAAGGCCGCGCACGCTGTTGGTGGGCATCCTTCCCAGCCGCTGGGTGGAAGGTCCCCTGGGAGATCTCGCTGACGGACTCTCTGTGGTGGCGGCCATTGCAGGAACCGTGGGACCTCTGGGTTTTCTCTCTCTCCAACTCAGTAACGCTGCAGGGATGCTGCCGGCTTTCACAGACAGCGCCGGACTGCAATCTTTGGTGGTGGTCCTGCTCACAGCAGTGTTCGCCACTTCCACTGTGAGTGGAATTCAACGCGGCATCAAATGGCTCTCTGAGCTGAACGTCTGGCTGACCCTCGCTCTTGCCGCTGCTCTGCTGCTGCTAGGCCCAGGGCTGTGGCTGATTCAGCACTTCATCAGCGCATTCGGCCTATACCTCACCAATCTGCCGCGCATGGCCCTGGCACCCAACAGCAGCCCTGGCAATTGGGTGAATGGCTGGACTGTTTTTTACTGGGGCTGGTTCCTCGGCTACGCACCGCTGATGGGTCTGTTCACGGCCGGAGTCAGCCGCGGCCGCACTCTGCGCGAACTGGTCTTGGCGGTTGCCATCCTCTGCCCGATCATGACCAACATCTGGTTCACATTGCTCGGCGGCTCCGGCATGCAGCTGGAGCTCGCCAACCCCGGCTCGATCAGCGGCCCGCTCACAGCAAGCGGAGAGTCGGGAGCACTGCTGGCGATTCTTGGCCAGCTTCCCCTGTCATGGCTTCTGATTCCTGTCGGCCTCGTGTTGGTGGTGCTGTTCATGGCCACCAGTGCCGACTCGATGAGTTACGCCGCAGCCATGGTGGTGAGTGCTCAGAGCACGCCACCAGCCCTGCTGCGTTTGTTCTGGGCACTGATGATCGGCAGCCTCACCCTGGTTTTGCTGCGCATCGGCACCAGTCTGGGCGACAACACCTCGATCAACGCTCTGCAGGCCTTCATTGTGATCACTGCCGTGCCTGTCACCCCTCTGGTTCTGCTCAGTCTCTGGACTGCACCGCGCCTGGCCTGGAAGGAATGGCGTCAGCGCCAGCCGGCTCAGGGCTGAAACTGATCCAGCTGGCCATTGCCACACCAAACAGGGCCAGTGCGCCATAGATCAGAAGCACCAACGACAGGTCTCCCTGTGGAGACGCCTGAAGAATCAGCCCTGAAACGATCGTCATCAATCCGCCCATCACCGTTCCGGAGGTGTTGACGATCGAAACCGTCAGGGCCGTTTGACCTGAAGGCGCAGCAGCTTCCGCGATCGGGAACGCCAAAACGGATGTACCGATGCTGACACCGAAGCTGAAGGCGGGCAGCATCAAGACCCCACGCGGCAGCGAGGGCATGATCAGCAGCAAGAGCGATAGCAAGGTGATCACAGTGCCGGCCAGCAGCAGGCGTCCACGCTGCTGAGGGCGTCCGCCAAGAGCCCCGCTGCCAACCATCCCCACCACCAGACCGATCGACATGATCAGGGTGAGACTCTCCATCAGTGGACTAGACCAGCCCCTCAGGCTGGAAAGCAGGCCGTACTGAGCCATCCCGAACACAAAGCCAAGCCCCCACGCATAAAGCAGACAGCACTGAATCAGGCGGTTCAATCCAGTCCTGGTCCAGCGCTGCACAGGAATGTTTTGCTCGGCAGCTGGCGCCATGGCCGGCGAGCGACGGCTGGCCCCGAGCAGAAGCATCGGCAACGCCACTATCAAAGCCAGTGAAAGGCCCTGAAGCAGCACTAGATCCCGCCAACCGGAAGGGCCCAGCAACAGGGGCACCACGGCCGCCAAAGCAGCACCGATTCCCAGCAAACCATCGGTGAAGCCCATGGCCAGGGCGAAGCGATCCGCTGGCAGGCTGCGTCGCGCCAACAACGCGGATGCAGGGAAAGCCACAGCACAGGCCATGCCGATGCCGATGCGAGACAACAGCAGCCCCTGCAGGCTGTCGCTGCTGGCAAACACCAGGCTGCAACACGCTGCAGCCAACGCAGCCAGCAGCAGCCAGAGCTCGACCTTGCCCCGGTCAATCAGGCGACCAACGGGCACTTGTACCAAGCCGTATGGCAACAAAAAACTGCCGGCCACCAGGGCCACCCCCGCGGAGTGCAAACGCAGCTCCGATCCCAGGGAACTCTCGAAATACTGAAAGCTGGTTTCCACCCAGACCAGCCAGACCACGAACAGAAGGCTCGTGACCCAGAGCAGCCGATCGCTGCGTCTCCCCACCATGACTCTCTGCCGCCAGCTGAAGATCAGTGTGGGGGAATGGCTCAGCTGAGGCAGTAATCAAGCGCAAGAGTGAGGCTGGCTGTGGGCAGAGGCGCTTCCTCAGGCCTAAACCGTGGCGCCGCACTGACCGCCATCGCGGCAGGACGAACCGAGGCATGACTGCGTTGATCAATGCGCAGCAACGCAACTCGACGAAGTCTGAGAGCAGCTGCCGTCCGCTCAGCCTGCCTACGACCGCGCTCAAGAGCCCTCTCAAGCAGTTGGTCTTGGATCCGATCCTGCCCCTCGGCAGATGGCAGGGAGGTCATGCCCTGGAGACGGACACCCGGCAAACGGCCTGCGCGCTGGATCAGGGGTTCGTAGTTGCTGCGGCCAACCGTTCCGGTGATGGTTGTTGAGGCCCGGTAGCCCTTTGATGGCTGAGAACCGGCCATGGCAAAGGTATTGGGTGCCGGAATCACAAGCCGTCCGACGACCAAGGGCTCCAACTGATCGCGCAGCCTGGATTGACGGGCACTGAGTTGTTCCAGCGCAGCCGCACTCGTTGAAGCTTCCGCCTCGAGCCGCAGGTTGAAACGGAAACGATCCGTGCGGCTTTCACCGCTCTCGCGCAGATTCAGCTGCAAAAGAGTGCCACGGCAAACAGGACCCTGAATCTCGGCTTTGGCCGCATGCGGCAGCAGCGAGACGGCTGGAGCGAGCAGCACTGCTGCTGCCAAGGAGATCAAGGGGGGATTCAGCTCAGAAGGCATCACGAGCGAAACAGCGAAAGGAACCTGAGTCGCTGTCTAAGTCAGGCGGCGCCTAGAAAGATTGCAGAACCGTGACCGGCGCTGCTTCAGACACCACCGAATCAGACTGAGTCAACTGGCATCAACCCAACTGCCATGCAGGCCATGGGGTATCGCCAACGGCAGCTCGAACACCGCCAGCTCACGCAGATCAGCCGCGTCGAGGATCACAAGATCAGAACCCTCACGATCACCGTTCCACACCAGTTCCAGCACCCAGCCATCATCTTCAGCGCTTGCCCCATGCCTGGGAACCATCAATGGCTCACTCACAAAGCCGTGGGGCACGGCACTCCAAATCTGGCGCTCACCGCTAACCAGATCAAGCTTTTTGACCACCTGAAGCGGATCATTACCCTGCTCGCGCGCTGCGGCTGCCATCCAGGCGAAGCGGCAGTGAAGACCTTCCTTCTCAGGGTTCACCATCGCGAACTCACAGCAGCGTTCACTCAGACGCGTGGTCTGAACCGTGGCGCTCTGCAAGTTGATGCGGCACTGCTCGAGCAACCCCTCGGGAATTAGATCGAAGTCAACCGCCGCAAAGTCGACATCAGGGCCGATCGAGGGGAAATCGCTGTAGTAGATGCTCTCCACCACCACATCACCCTCCTGTTCCCAGGCGTTGAGGTGATGAAACACAAAGCCCTCGGGCGCATCCACAATTCGCGGGGATTGGCCTGCAAAGGCACCGCTGTCGCGTGGAATCAGCCAGAACTTGGCCTGACCATCCTGCTTGGATTGCAGGCACTGGGCCGCACCCTTTCTGCCAAACACGAACGGAAGAGGGTTGAAGTCGATCGCGTTTTGGAGAAACACCGCCCAGTTGGGTGTGATGGCGAAATCGTGCAGGAAGGCGAAGCCGTTGAAGCTGTCACGTCGGTCGCTGAGAAGATCTCCTGCCTTGATCCCGGCGGCGGAGTCATCTTCGGTGGCGAATTCCATCAAACGGATGGTGCTGCGTGGCCCGGTATTGACCCCGAAGGTAACCATGCGCGGGCGATCGTGATGTCCGGGATCGAAGCGAGGATGGGCACTGAAGGCCTCACCTTTCTTCAGAACACCTCCCAGCAGGCTGATGCCGTGGGTGTCGAGGGTTCGAGGATCGAGCGCATGGGGTTCGGCCGCTTCCCAGAGCGCGAGCAGCTGGTCACCAAGCTGAACAACGCCAGTGTTGGCAATATTTTTCAACCTCAGATCAAAGGCATTGGCCAGCGGGCCTCCAGGCTTCTGGCTTCCGAAAACACCTCGATACAGCACCTTGCCCGCCGCTTCCTCGGCCTGCCAGCCAGCAGTGCGCACAAAACGATTGGTGAGAGAAACCCCCTCAGCATTGAACTGAATCGCGGTGATCATGCCGTCACCATCAAAGGGATGGTGGACGCGCTGGCCGTCACGCTCCAGTAGCCCAGGGCCATTGCGATAGAGGGTTCCCAGCAGCTCTGATGGCACCTTGCCCCTCACCGGCTGTAGCGCAACGTCAGTGAGCTCCTGCTCCACATTGCGGAAGGCGCTGGCCCATTCCGACCGGTTGAAACGTTCAGCGGCGGGAGCGACGGTCACGGAGAACAACAGCGGCGATCTCCATCTTCTCGTAACGGACTGTGAAGCGCGGCGAAGACTCAGGTCGCCCCTGCTTGCTCAAGCACACCTTTACTGCTGGGAACCGCACCTGCACGCCGCGGGTCAATCTCCGTTGCCATACGCAAGGCCCGGGCAAAGGCCTTGAAACAGGCTTCAACGATGTGATGGGAATTGGTTCCATCCAGCTGACGGATATGGAGGGTGAGCCCGCTGTTGTTGACCACCGCCACGAAAAATTCCTTGACCAGCTCTGTGTCGTAGCGACCGATCTTCTGATTTGGAATGCTGAGGCTGTAGGAGAGATGTGGGCGCCCGGAACAATCCAGCACGACCTGCACCAGCGCTTCATCCAACGGAGCGACGAAGTGACCGAAACGCACGATGCCGCGCCGATCACCCAGGGCCTGCGCCAGAGCCTGTCCGACGGCAATGCCCACGTCTTCATTGGAGTGGTGGTCATCAATGTGGGTATCACCCACCGCATTGATCTCAAGATCAATCAAGCCATGGCTGCTGATCTGATGGAGCATGTGATCCAGGAAGGGCACGCCGGTGCTGGCCTGACACTTGCCACTGCCGTCAAGATCCAGGCACACCTTGACATCGGTTTCACCGGTCACTCGATGGATCTCGCCTTGTCGCGTCATCCCATTGCTTTCAGTGACTTCATCGTGCCGCACGAGCAAGCAATCAGAAACCACAACCATGGAATTCCCCGACCTTGACACCGACGTAAAGAAGAGCAGTGCGCCAGTCAAAGGAAGGGTTCAGGTTCTGATCGTGGGTCTCGGCCCCGCAGGCACAGCCTGCGGAATGGGGCTAGCGAAAAGTGGTCTTGAAGTGCTGGCGATTGATCGTGCCCACTTCCCGAGAGACAAGATCTGCGGTGATGCCCTGACAGGCGATGCGCTCCGTTTCCTGAGAGAGAACAAGATCCCCTCCACGATCATCCAGAGATCTGTCAGTGAGACACGCAAACCCAGCTATGCGGAGCTGACGCCCACCCTCGCGGAAGCCAGTGGCTACTCCCTTCAGGGCACTGGCCTGCGCACGAGGGAAGCGTCCTTTCACAGCATTCGCCGTATCGACCTCGACAACTGGCTGGTTGAGTGCTGCGCGAGAGCTGGATTGCCCATGGAATTCGGTTGGCAGGTGCAAACGCTCCACCGTCACTCAGCCTCTGATCCCTGGTGCGTCGCAGGCACAATTCGCAGCCGCAAGGGTCAGGTGCAAGGGAAATTCGAAATCACCGCCGAGGTGGTGGTGGGGTGTGATGGGGTTTCCTCAGTTGTGCAGAACCTGACGCGTGAACAACACGCTGCGCGACCGATTGCATTGGCGAGCCGAAGATATTCCAAGCGCGACGAAGTTGACACTCCGGACGTTTCACTGATGGATTATCAGTGGCCTCGCAACCCCTCCTACGCCTGGCGGTTTTCAGTGAATGGCGGAACCAACGCTGGCATCTACTGGTGTCATCACCGCGACATTCCACCACTCAGCGGTCGCGATCTCCTGGCGCTCACCCGTCAGCATGCTCCAAGAGGTGACGCCATCAGAACCTGGGGAATTCCGGTTTTAAACGACGACCCCCTGCCCCAATCCCCCTCGGGGATTTTGCTCACGGGTGATGCGGCCTCACTGGTCGACCCCATGATCGGGCATGGGATCGACCGCGCCATTCACAGCGGAGAGCTGGCCGGCCAGATCCTGAGCAAAGGATTTCAAACCGGCTGCACTGTTGAAACGATCACACACACCTATGAGAGCAACCTTGAAAGTCGGCGGGTTGAGTGGCAAAGAAGCTTCAAGGAAATGGACAACATGCTCGCGGGAATCGATCGCACCGCCGAACAGTTCGTCAGAAGTCTGCTCAGATCAGTGATGTTGCCTTCAACAACCCAGCCCTGAATTCGTCGGACCCAATCTCACAGCACAACTGAATCACATGCCATTGATGCAGTAGCCGGCATCCACGTAGATGGTTTGGCCGGAAATACCGCTTGATAGCTCACTGAGCAGGAACGCAGCAGTGTTGCCCACTTCCGTCTGGGTGACGGTGCGGCGCAGCGGTGCCTTTTCCTCCACGTTGTGAATCATGTCGAGGATGCCACCAATGGCAGAGCTGGCCAGCGTGCGGATCGGTCCTGCACTGATGGCGTTCACCCGAACCTGCTTGTCGGGACCGAGCTCGGCGGAGAGATAGCGAACGGATGCTTCCAGAGCGGCCTTGGCCACACCCATCACGTTGTAATTGGGAATCGCGCGTTCAGCGCCCAGGTAAGTGAGCGTGACCACCCCAGCTTTCTCGCTGAACAGCGGCTTGGCATGACGACACAGGGGAGCCAGGGAATAAGCACTGATCTCGAGAGCTCGGGCAAAACCCTCAGAGGTTGTGGCGCTGTAATCACCGATCAGTTCCTCCTTGCCCGCGAAAGCAAGGCAATGCACCAATCCATCCAGCACGCCCCACTTCTGCTTGATCTCTGCGAAGACCATTTCCATTTGAACGGCATCCTGAACATTCAGAGGTAGGAACAACGAAGGTTCAAGGGGAGCGGTGAGCTCACGAACCTTGGTCTCAAAGCGACCTTTCTCGTCAGGGAGATAGGTGATGCCCAATTCAGCACCCGCCGCTTTGAGCTGCTGGGCGATGCCCCAGGCAATCGATCGATTGTTGGCGATACCGGTAACGAGGATCTTCTTGCCCGTGAGATCGAGAAGCATCGGACCGGTCTTGGCTGAACTGTTGGGGGATTCTCCACCATCCCCGACCCGAACTCCCAGCAGCGGTCGCGTTTGAGCCCCTGGATCGACAGGATGACACCCAGAAATTCATTGTTCGGTGCCCCCGCAACCCAGCCCAACATCGCTGTCATGGTCTGAACGGCCTGGAGACCTTTCCAGGGATCTCCCGGACCGCGGTGCGCTCGAACGCCTGCTGGAAGAGGAGTTCCCGGAGGCGGGCGGAGCGCTCAGCCCATTGCGCGGAGGTCGAGACGCTGCAGAACAAACGCTGAGTCGTATCGACCCACGGCGCTACACCAAAAGCCGCAATCACCTCAGAGGTGCAGTCACGGGTTTATCGCCTTACATCCGCCACGGTGTGCTCAGCCTCGCCGAGGTGCGGGATGCCGTGTTCCAGCGCATTCGCAGCCGGAATGAGGGAAGCAAACTGATCAATGAGCTGGGATGGCGGGACTTCTGGCAGCGGATGTGGCGGGATCTTGGTGATGGCATCCACGACAGCCAGGAAGCGCTGAAAACCGGGCACGATCCCGCCTCCTACGCCAGAGAGCTCCCTGAGGACATCCGCCAGGGAACAACAGGTCTGGCATGCATGGACGGATTCCAGAGCGAGCTCATCACCCGAGGCTGGCTGCACAATCACGCACGCATGTGGATGGCTGCTTATGTGGTGCATTGGCGCAAGGTGCACTGGAAGGCCGGCGCGGACTGGTTTCTGGAGCATCTGTTGGACGGAGACCCCTCCAGCAACCATCTGAGTTGGCAGTGGGTGGCCAGCAGCTTCAGCCACAAGCCCTATTTCTTCAACAAAGGCAATCTGGAGCGGTTCAGCGATGGACAGTTCTGCAGGACCTGCTCCAGCAGCGAGCACTGCCCCTTCGAGGGCAGTTACGAGCAACTGGAAGATCAGCTGTTCGCCAACCAGGGCGCCATTCGAGACGTCCCCCCCAGACGCAGCCGCAATCGCAGGCAGCGCTCAGGCCGAGAACAGAACCTGAACGGAATCGGTCATGCGGCCATGGCCCGACCAAAGCGATAAGCCATGTCTCTTCAACGACCAGTGATCTGGGTGCACGAGGAAGCACTCGGCGCTAACAACCCAGCGCTGCTTGAGCGGCCGGATCACCCCGCCATTTTTGTCTTTGACACCCAATGGATCCGAGAAGCCTGCATCAGCCGCAAACGACTCGGCTTTCTGTACGAAAGCGCCCTGGATCTACCCATCACCTTGCGCAAGGGTGATGTGGACAAGGAGGTGATTGCCTTCGCTGAACGTCACCATGCCGATGGCGTCCTGAGCAGCCTGCCCGTCGACCCCCGCCTACAACGCATCGCTGCGTCCATCGAACAGCACTGCCCGCTGGAACTGCTGGCACAGGAACCATTCGTCGATATGCCTCGGCCCCCGAGGCTCGGACGCTTCAGTCGCTACTGGCGAGAGGCTGAACCGTTGGTCTGGGAACGCTTCTGAGCATCATCGAGCAACTCGTTCTCAAGCCGCTTCTCTTCAGCGGGATCCCTCAGCAGATCTCTCCGCTGATAAGCCGGCAGCTGGACAGGCATCAGCTCCGATGCATCGGTTGGCGGAGGAGTCCAGCGCCAGCGAGCCTGAGGAGCCCGCTGCTGACAGAGAGCCTTCAACTGCGTCTGCAGAGCCTGGAGAACATCGCTGCGACGCACGACAGCAAAGAATTCTTCTCGCGGCGCCAGGCCTGCACTGAAAGGTGCTGTGCCGTTGCCATTAAACAGACGTGCCGCATCTGGGAACCAGCGCGGCGTGCACTCCGCTGGATCGTCCGTGTTGGTTTCCAGGAAGAGGTGAAGACCGTAGCCGTCGGGCTGACTCACCACAGCAAGGCCGTCATGGGGCATCCGCCGCTGCAGCGGGAACACTTTCCAGGTGGAGGGCTGAGGTTTTGAACAGGCCGTGAGCACCAAAGCCAGTGTTACGACTGAGATCCGACCTGCCTGGGCACGCCTGAGCACGCGTTCTCTACACCGGAGGAGCGGAGTCTGAACCAGGATGAAGAGTGATGCACCATTTGTTGCTCGTTCGCCATGGCTCTCACTCCCTCAACCATGCTGCCCCTTGGCGAAGCGTTACCCGACTTCAAGTTGCCCGTGGTGAGCGGAAGCTTGAGGGATTCCGCTGCCGCAGCAACTCTCAGCAACACCGATCTACCTGCACAACCACTCCTGGTGATGCTGATCTGTGCACACTGCCCCTTTGTGAAGCATGTGGAACCCGAGCTGAGCAGGCTCGCTGAGCACTACGGCCCAGCCGTCACCCTGCTGGCCGTCTCCAGCAACAGCCTCACCACCCATCCACAGGATGGTCCCGAGGGCCTGCGCCATCAGGCAGAGCAGCGGCAGTGGAGTTTCCCCTATCTCCTGGATGAGCAGCAGAACCTGGCCAAAGCCCTCAAGGGTGCATGCACGCCGGAGTTCTACTTGTTCAGCCCCAATGGTGCAGACCTTCAAACCTTGCGCTATCGCGGCCAGCTGGACGGCAGCCGCCCAGGCAATGAGGTGCCACTGGATGGTCGCGATCTGCGCAGAGCACTCGATGCGGTCCTCCATGGCCAACCTGTCAACGAGGACCAGCACCCATCCGTCGGCTGCAATATCAAGTGGCATCCCGGACAAGAGCCACCGTGGTTCGGGGCACCGGCTTAAGGTGCCACCCATGCAGGTGCCTCCCTTCAGTCTCAGTCAGCAGCTCGCCGACCTGGGGCCGGAACTCGATGAAGCCGCGCTGCGTGTGTTGCGCAGCGGTCAGTACATCGGCGGCACTGAAATCAAAAGCTTTGAAACCGGCTTCGCGGCTGTGGTCGGCACGGCCCACGCCGTTGGTTGCAACAGCGGCACCGATGCCCTGATCCTGGCCTTGAGAGCCCTCGGCATCGGTGCCGGTGATGAGGTGATCACAGCCTCCTTCAGCTTCTTTGCCACAGCTGAAGCCGTCAGCGCAGTGGGTGCGACGCCCGTTTTCGTGGATGTGGATCCACTCACCTACCTGATCGATCTCGATCAGATCACTGCTGCGATCACTCCCGCGACCAAAGCCCTGATTCCTGTACATCTGTTCGGTCGGCCCGTGGACATGACCCGGTTGATGGCGATCGCCAAAGATCACAATCTTTGCGTTGTTGAAGACTGTGCTCAAGCCACTGGTGCGAGCTGGAATGGACGACCAGTCGGCAGCTGGGGGGATATGGGCTGCTTCAGCTTCTTTCCCACCAAAAACCTTGGAGCGGCTGGTGATGCCGGCGCCGTGACCTGCCACGACGCAGCTCTTGCTCAACGCATGCGCGAACTGGCCGTGCACGGCATGCCCCGCCGTTACCTGCACACCGAGCTCGGATACAACAGCCGGCTTGATGCGATGCAAGCCGCTGTGCTCAACGTGAAACTGCCCCGGCTGACCCAATGGGTGGAACGCCGCCGGGAGATCGCCCAGCGCTACCGCGAAGCTCTAAAAGATGTACCAGGCTTGCTACTCCCCGATCCATCCACAGGAAATGGCCACGGCTGGAATCAGTTTGTGGTGCGTGTCACAGTCTGCCCAACTGACATCTCCTCCAGTGGCAGTCATCGCCCCAGTGAGTTCGGACTACCCAGCAGTCATTGTCGCGACTGGCTGAAACAGAGCCTGCAGGATCGAGGCGTCAGCACGATCATCTACTACCCCATTCCCATTCATTGCCAACCGGCTTACGCCGATCAGCATCAAAACACCCGTCTACCAGTAACCGAGCAGCTCTGTAGTGAAGTGCTGAGTTTGCCGATCTTCCCGGAGCTCTCCAGCGAGCAGCAGGAGCAGGTGATTTCCGTGCTGCGTTCGTTGCTCATCCAGACCGCCCCGCTGGATTCACAAACCTGCAGCGTGGCGGCCTGAGCTCAGGATCGGATCGTGGCGTAAAGCCCCTTGAAGTAGGCCTGCTGCTTCTTGTGATCGATCAAAAGCTCGGGATATCCGCGACGCTCAAGTGCACCAATCTCACCGCTGAGCAGATCCTTGGTGTTCACATGGCGCAGCTCAGGCAACCAGTAACGGATGTAATCACCCTCGGCATCGAACTTTGATGCCTGCGTCGCAGGATTGAAGATTCGCAAGGGCTTGGGATCCATGCCGCTGCTGGCACTCCACTGCCAGCCGCCATTGTTGGCCGCAAGATCACCATCAACCTCCAGCTCCATAAAGGCCCGCTCGCCCCAACGCCAGTCGCAAATCAGGTCTTTGACCAGAAAAGAAGCGACGATCATGCGACAGCGATTGTGCATCCAACCGCTCTGATTGAGCTGGCGCATCGCTGCATCGATGATCGGCATCCCGGTTTGGCCCTGTCTCCAACAGGCAAACCACTCTTCGTTGTTCTGCCAAGGGAAGCGTGTCCATTGCTCGCGGTAAGGGCCATCAGCCAGTTCAGGGAAATGGAACAACGCCTGCTGGTAAAACTCACGCCAGCCCAGCTCCTGCTCCCACACCGTGATCGCATGCTGCTGTTCATCACTGCGCACGATCTGCTTGGCGCTCTGGGCCGCACACCAGGCCTGCCTGGGACTGATCGTGCCGACACTCAGAGCCGCACTCAACGAAGAAGTGCCCTGCTGACCAGGGAAATTGCGATCCGGCTCATAGCCAAGCAGGGGCCCATCAGCGAAGGTCATCAACTGATCCGCCGCCGCAGCTTCTCCCGGCCTGCAAGGACACACGTCCGTACCAGCAAATCCATGACTGCTGCGCAATCGCTCAAGCTCAGACTGTCCCTGGGAACAAAGCCGGCCGAGATCTCCCTCCGCAGAGCTGATCTGCTGGAGCTGGGATTGGTTCAGATCCTGCAGGCCTAGGGGAGCGTCTGTGGTGCTTGGGGCAAGTCGCTCAACCTGACCACGCCAATTGCGCAGAAAAGGTCCATACACGCGGTAAGGGTCACCTCCGCCGGTTTTGAGTGACTCCGGCGCCACCAGCAGCTGGTCCCAGTCGACCAGCAGCTTGCGCCCATCGGTTTGCAGGGCCTTGGCCACCTGACGGTCGCGCTCACGGGCATAGGGCTCCACATCGCGACTCCAAACCACGGTGGGTGCGTCCAGAAAGGCCGCCAACTGCGGCAGCAGCACAACCGGATCACCGGCCAGTACCAGCAGGCGGCTACCAGCCTGCAGCCAGCGCTGTTGCAGTTCGACCAGGCTCTCCACCAGAAACCACAACCGAGCGGGTGCCATCGGCGGCAGCTGGGGTGGCGGCGTGATCAGAGCCGGATCGAGCACATAAACGCCCGTGACAGCCGGGCCCATTGCCACGGCCGCCTCAAGACCTGAATTGTCCGCCAAGCGCAGATCGCGGCGGTGCCAGAACAGCGTGCGGGGGGTGCTCATCCTTGGTTGAGATTCAGAGACCGAGCAACTGCTTGGCCCGATACCAAGCGGTCACGCTTTTGCCATCCAGCCACTCCTCGCCTGAGCCCAAGCGAGCATCCAGTTCGGCAGGACTCATCTGCAGAACCTCGAGATCCTCATCGTCGTCACCTGCCGGAGGGTTCTCCAGGACTGTGAGATCCCTGGCCAGGAAGCAATGGATCACCTCGTCGGAATACCCAGGACAAGGCAACATTGGACCGAGGGCATCCCAGCGGGCGGCGCTGTAGCCCGCTTCCTCCCCGAGCTCCCGCTGCATCGACTCCAAAGGATCTTCTCCCTCCTCAAGCGTGCCGGCCGGGAACTCCAGCAGCCTGGCCTGAACAGCAAAGCGGTACTGACGCAGCACCACCACCTGTCCCTCATTGGTGATCGGCACAGCCAGGGATGCTCCCGGATGCTTGATGATCCCGAAGCTGCCCTCCACCCCCATGGGCAACCGGATGCGGTTGCGCTCGAAGCGCACCTTGCGCGCATCCAGGGCATCGATGGTCTCCAGCAGCTCATAGGGCTCTGGAGCCGGCAGCGGGGCCATGGCTTCTCAGGACGATGGGCACCAGCATGGCGGGTGAGCGTCAGGATCGACGGACAACTTTCGCTTCTTTCAGCATCGCGCTCATTGATCAAGCACCGACTGGTCAAGCCTTGAAGTCTTCACCACCCAAAGTGCTTCCCCGGCTGCAGCAGATGCAGCTGCTGAAAGACTTGTCACGGGAGGCGGGCTGGCGTCATCTCAGCTTGCAGTCCTTGCTGAGCGTGGTGAGCAGCCTGCTCGACATCGCTGGACTTGGGTTGGCCATCAGCCTCTTACTGGGCTCGGGAACAGAATCCGCCGCATCAGCGGATCTGCTCAAAGGCCTACCACTGTCGTCCAGCATGGTGCTGCTGGTGGGCCTCATCCTTGCTCGAGGTCTGATCCAGGCCCGAGTGGCCGTAAGCAGGGAATGGCTGCGCTCAGGCTTCACCGACCGACTTCGGCAACAGTTGCTGCATGAGGTGTTCTCCGCCTCATCCCGACAACTGGATCAGATTGGCCGGGGTGATCTGCTGGCACTGCTGATGGCCGACATCACTCGCTCGGCCATGAGCCTGGATCAGGCCTTGCGGATGGTTCAGGCGCTGCTGGCGATGCTGATCTACCTGATCAGCGTTCTATTGGTGGGGCGCTCTGCAGCCTGGCCGCTGCTGCTGGCGCTGGCGGCAACCGCGAGCGCAGCCCTGCTGAAGCGTTCCGGCAGTTGGGGACTGGGCCGGATCCAGAGCCGCCTGAATGCAGCCCTGCAACGCACAGTGGGGGATGGCCTACACGGACTCAAAGCCTTGCGTGCCGCTGCCGCTGAAGACTGGCTGCTGAACCGCTTCGCACGGGAAACCGCCAAAGGACGCTGGCTGCTGAGGGAACGCGTACGCAGACGCGTGGGCTACAACGCCTGGCGCGACACGCTTGTAGTGGCCATTGCTGGCCTCTGGATGCTGATGCAAGGGGAAGCGCTCACAGCTGAGGTGCTGGCCACAACGTTGGTGCTGGCCTACCGAGCCGGTACATCCCTAAGTGCTGTGGTGCAGGCCCGACGCCTGTGCCTCGGCAGCCTGCCTGGATACGAGGCGCTGCGTGAGCGCCGCCATCAACTGCGGGGAAACCCGCAGCAGGCCAGCGGCACAAATCTGGGCGAACACACCCTGCAAAGGCTCGCTTTGGAACGCTGGAGCCAGTTTCACTGGCAAAGCACAGATCCCAGCACAGCTGCACCGAGATCCATCAGCCTTCAACCCAATCGACTGGTTGCGATCACTGGGGCTTCAGGCTGCGGCAAGACCAACCTTCTAGATCGCATCAGCGGACTCCAGGACGAAGAGAACAGCTGTTGGACGATCCACTGCCAAGACACAACGTTTCAGTTGTCAGGGCTGGCCGCTGCTCGGCAGTTGCGCGGACTGATGGCCTGCGCACCACAACATGCCGTGCTGTTCGAAGCCAGCCTGCGCGACAACCTGCTGCTTGGCACTGATCTTGCCGACCAGACCATTGAGGAATGGCTGCATCGCCTGGGACTGGAGCACCTATTGGACAGACATGACGGCCTGGATACCCCCATGTCACTTGCCCAGACACCCTTCTCAGGCGGTGAGATCCATCGCCTCGGGTTGTTGAGAGCCTGGCTTCGGAACCGACCGGTGGATGTTCTGGATGAGCCCACGGCCTTTCTTGATGCCAGCGCCAGCCAGCGGGTGCGGGAAGTGATCCTCGAACGGTCCAGGGAGCGACTGGTTTTGTTCAGCAGCCACGATCCGAATCTGATCCAAGAAGCTGATGTGGTGATCGACCTGACCTCTTCATTGCTAAAGATCTGATTCAGGAATGCCAGTCGACTGATCGCTGCATGGCTGCCAGCAAAGGCTCGAGAACAAATTGGCGCAGGTGCAGCCGTGGGTGAGGCAACACAAGCCGCGGATGGTCCAGTCGCCATTCCCCCCAGAAGAGGAGATCCAGATCGAGGCTGCGAGGACCCCATGGCAGCTCCTTGTTTCGATCACGACCGAAACGGCGCTCCAGCTGATGCAGCTGCGTGAGCAAGTCCAACGCCGCAGCCTCGGCGGCAGGGCGCTGCACTCCTTCGAACAGCACCACGGCATTGCAGTACATCGGCTGCAGTGGAGGCCCACCCACTGGAGCCGTCTCGAACAGTGGCGACCAGGAGCAGAGCAGCTCTTCTGGAACATCTCTGGCCCAGTGGCTCACAAGCCGCTCCAACTGAGGACGAACCGTGATCAGGGTCTGACGAGGCTCACCGGCGCGACTGGGCAGGTTTGCCCCAAGGGCGATGGCAAGCGAATGAGCCTGATCAGCGAGACTGGGGCTCACGCGCAGGGCCGGCAAACATTCATGGTTTCAGGTGGAGGGGTCGCCAGCGCTATGGCCAGCACAGCTGCTCAGGAACAGGCAAGCCGTGCCTTCCCTTTGGCAGCCATCACAGGCCATGGAACGCTGAAACTGTCGCTGATGCTGGCAGCGGTGGACCCCGCTCTGGGAGGCGTGATCATCGCCGGGGGCAGAGGCACCGGCAAGTCGGTTCTGGCAAGAGGCCTGCATGCCCTGCTGCCACCGATCGAGGTGCTGGATCAGGAGAGCGCGGGTCTCTCTGCCGGACCGGGGCTCAACCTCGACCCAACCAGGCCGGAGGAATGGGATGCCAGCTGGCGCGAGCGGCTGAGCCAGGATCCGCCCTCCAAGGTAATTCCCGCTCCCTTCGTGCAGGTGCCTCTCGGCATCACCGAAGACCGACTGGTCGGTGCCGTGGACGTGGCCGCATCACTGGCCAGTGGAAGCCCTGTGTTCCAGCCGGGATTGCTGGCAGAAGCTCACCGCGGAGTGCTGTACGTCGATGAGCTCAATCTGCTTGATGACGGCATCATCAACCTTCTGCTGGCAGCCGTGGGCGCCGGCGAGAACCTGGTGGAGCGGGAAGGCCTGAGCCTCAGCCACCCCTGCAGGCCGCTGCTGATCGCCACCTACAACCCCGAGGAAGGCAACGTCCGCGACCACCTGCTCGACCGGTTTGCGATCGCCCTCTCAGCCAATCAGCTGGTGAGCACGGAGGAGCGCGTGGAAATCACCAATGCGGTGTTGAGCCACGGCCAGTGCAGCCGCAGCTTTGCAGAGCGCTGGAAAGAGGAAACCGATGCTCTGGCCACCCAGCTGCTGCTGGCCCGTCAGTGGCTGCCAGACGTGCGCATCAGTGGTGAGCAGATCGAGTACCTCGTCACCGAAGCAATCCGCGGAGGCGTAGAGGGGCACCGATCCGAGCTCTACGCCGTGCGCGTCGCCAGAGCCCATGCAGCCCTGAGTGGCCGAGAACAGGTGGAAGCAGACGACCTTCAGGTAGCTGTGGCCCTGGTGATCGCACCACGTGCGTCACAACTGCCGCCGCCGGATCAGCAGATGGAGCCACCACCGCCGCCGGAACCCCCTCAAGACCAGAACCCCCCACCACCGGAGGCAGGCGAGCAGAACCCGGAGAACCAGCCCCCGCCGCCGGAAGGCTCGGATCCAGATCAGAACGACCCGCCCGAGCAGGACTCCAACGACAACGAAGAAGACGACAACAACGACGACGACGAGTCGGAGCAGGACGAGGCACCGCCCTCAGTCCCCGAGGAATTCATGCTCGATCCGGAGGCAGTCTCCATCGATCCCGACCTGCTGCTGTTCAATGCTGCCAAGAGCAAGAGTGGTAGCAGCGGCAGTCGTTCGGTCGTGCTCAGCGACAGCCGCGGCCGCTACGTCAAACCGGTGCTGCCCAGAGGCCCAGTGCGACGCATCGCCGTGGATGCCACGCTGCGCGCTGCGGCGCCCTACCAGAAAGCAAGGCGCGAACGCCAGCCCGAGCGCAGTGTGATCGTTGAGGAAGGCGATCTACGCGCCAAGCTGCTGCAGCGCCAGGCCGGAGCCCTGGTGATCTTCCTGGTGGATGCCAGCGGCTCCATGGCCCTGAACCGCATGCAGAGCGCCAAAGGCGCTGTGATTCGGCTGCTCACCGAGGCCTACGAAAACCGCGACGAAGTGTCGTTGATCCCCTTCCGAGGCGATCAGGCCGAGGTGCTGCTGCCTCCCACGCGCTCGATCACCGCAGCACGACGGCGTCTGGAATCGATGCCCTGTGGCGGAGGCTCACCACTGGCCCATGGACTGACCCAGGCAGCACGGGTTGGCGCTAATGCTCTGGCAACAGGCGATCTGGGCCAGGTTGTGGTGGTGGCCATCACCGATGGGCGTGGCAACGTGCCCCTCAGCACATCCCTAGGCCAGCCGGAATTGGAAGGCGAAGAAAAGCCAGACCTCAAACAGGAAGTGCTGGATGTGGCAACGCGCTACCGGATGCTGGGCATCAAGCTGCTGGTGATCGACACCGAGCGCAAATTCATCGGTAGTGGCATGGGCAAAGACCTGGCCGAAGCCGCAGGGGGCAAATATGTTCAGTTGCCAAAAGCCAGCGATCAGGCGATCGCGGCCATGGCCATGGATGCCATCAATGCAGTGACCTGACTTTGCAGCACTAGTTCGATGTACCGGTCTGCGCGGGATAGACCTCCTCAAACAAGGTCCCGAGCCCGATCATCACGCTGCGCAGGCTCTTCATGAAACGGGGATCATCAGTGAGCTGTTCGATATCACCACCGACCTGATCGATGCGAGCCGTGAGATCACGGGCATTGGTCACCGTCTGCTTGAGATCACTCACCGTTTCAGGGTTGTCGATCGCCCCTGCCAAATTGTTGATATGGGCTGCAGCATCGGCAGCCTCAGCGGTGGCCCTGTTCAGATTTTCAATGGTGGGCTTGGCTCTGGCCACTTCAGCGCGCAGCTGGTTGACCAGCTCGTCGACATTTTCAGCCGCCACATCTGCCGTATTCAGGAACTTTGAAGCGTCCTGACTGGTGATCCCGAACTGCTTGGTTGACTCCACCAGTTCGGGGATCAGGTTCGACTTCTGTGCCTCATTGAGCAGCTGCTCGAGGGTGGCTGTCACGGTGGAAAGACTCGCGGCCGACTCGCCAGGGACGGTTGCACCGTTGCAAAGGATTCCGCTGTTGCGACAACGGCCTGATTTCGGCGTGGGCGCATTCTTCGGAAGTGGCGCTCCTGTTGTGACCAGTTCAACCTGCGAATCACCTCCAAGAAGTGATGCCGAGGAGACGGAAGCCTTCACGGGCAAAGGCAGCTTGAGATCATCGGCATGGATCTCCAACATGGCCTTCACAGCCATCGGGGTGACTTTGACGGATCGAACCGTACCGACCATGATTCCCCGAAACGTAACGGGTGAGCGGGCTGCAAGTCCGCCAGCGTTGGCGAAGTCTGCCGTCACAGTCCAGGTCTCCGACCCAAGACGGACACCTCTGAGCCACAGCATGGTGCCGGCAAATGCTGCGATCGCTCCGACGATCGAAAAGCCAACCAGGGCTTCGCGGACACTACGGCGCATGGCTCATTGGTCGGAGGGCTGCATCGGTCCGCGCAGGTTACCCGTCCTGAACTGAACGACGTAGGGGTTGTCGGTGGAGCGATACTCATCGACGCTGCCGTCCCACTGAAAACGGCCTCCGTAGAGCATCACGATGCGTTCCGCAGAACGCTCGATTGTGCTCTGCACATGACTCACCACAACTGAGCAGCCACGGGCCACGGTCGTGGTCTTCACGATCAGATCCTCGATGCGAGTTGAGGCAACCGGATCAAGGCCTGCCGTCGGCTCGTCGTAAAGCAACAGTGGCATCGCCCCCTCTTCGCGGTCGGGATCGTCAATCAAAGCCCTGGCGAAGCTCACCCGTTTCTGCATACCTCCACTGAGCTGGCCGGGATACTTATCTGCCACATCATTCAGGCCAACGGCCTCAAGACACTGCTGAACCCGCTCACGAATCTGGGCAGGTTTCAGTCGCCCGAGGCGCATTAAAAGAAAGCCAACGTTTTCCTCAACGGTGAGTGAGGCCAGCAAGGCAGGGTTCTGAAACACCAGTCGCACATCCGGCGGACGGCGCTGATCAAGGCGCAAGTAATCCTGCAGTTCTCCAAACAGGCGCAGTTCACCGGCAGTGGGCAACTGCAGACCAGCCAACAGCCGCAGGACCGTTGACTTCCCCGCCCCTGAAGGCCCAACCACCGCAATACGCTCTCCCGGCTGCATGGAGAGCTTCACATTGTCCAGCACCGGCTTGGCCCCCCACTGCATCGTGAGGTCACGCATCTCCACCACAGGCGTCTGGGTTGCTGGAGAGGTCGGATCCAGCCTGGTCTGCACGGGGTTTCTACGCATTAGAGGCCCATATTGCCTCCTTTGCACTGAAGGGGATGGCCATCAAGAACAACTTCCGTACAGTTCCCTCATCGCAAGGGAAGCGACGACCTCGGCCCCGGATTGCACTTGACCAGCCCCAGCCACCGCGGACGCCGTCAACGCATCCGAGCCATGCAGGCCGCACGGCAGCGTGATCTGATGATGCGCTCCCGCCGGGCGGTGCGTTGGCTCCAACCAGGTCTGGTGGTAAAGCGTTGGTTGCTCACCTCAGGAATTGGACTGATGTTGGCCCTGCTGGGCGCTGCGGTCTGGGCCGATTTACAGCCGATCTACTGGATGCTCTGGGCCATCCAGGAATCATTGAGCTGGATCACTCGAGTGTTGCCGAGGGGAATTACCGGGCCGTTGGTTCTACTTGTGGGCGTCGGCCTGCTGCTCTGGGGGCAGAGCCGCAGCTTCGGTTCCATCCAACAGGCCCTGGCCCCTGAAAAAGACACCGTTTTGGTGGATGCACTGCGCGCAAAAAGCCGCCTCAACCGTGGTCCAAACATCGTCGCCATCGGCGGCGGCACCGGGCTTTCCACGCTGCTGAGTGGCCTCAAGCGTTACAGCAGCCACATCACGGCCGTCGTCACCGTGGCTGACGATGGCGGCAGCAGCGGCGTGCTGCGGCGAGAGCTAGGCGTTCAACCACCCGGCGACATCCGCAACTGTCTGGCAGCGTTATCCACCGAAGAACCGCTGCTGACCCGTCTGTTCCAGTACCGCTTCTCAGCAGGAGGGGGCCTTGAGGGTCACAGCTTCGGCAATCTTTTTCTTTCAGCGCTCACCGCTATCACCGGCAGCCTAGAAACGGCGATCACCGCCTCAAGCCGAGTGCTGGCCGTACAGGGTCAGGTGGTGCCTGCCACGAATGTGGATGTGCGGCTTTGGGCTGAACTGGAGGACGGTCGCCGCATCGAAGGGGAATCGGCGATCGGGAAAGCACCGAGCCCAATCGTTCGTCTGGGATGTCTGCCGGAACGCCCCCCAGCGCTGCCGAGGGCTTTGGAGGCCATCGCACAGGCGGATCTGATTCTGCTGGGCCCTGGCAGCCTCTACACCTCACTGCTGCCCAATCTGCTGGTTCCTGAACTGGTAAGTGCCATTCAGCGCAGCCGTGCGCCGAAGCTCTACATCTGCAATCTGATGACACAGCCCGGTGAAACTGACGGACTGGATGTGAGTGGACATCTGAGGGCCATCGAAGCGCAACTGGCCTCTCTAGGCATCAACCACCGACTCTTTGATGCCGTGCTCGCTCAAGAGCCGATCGGAGACTCACCACTGATCAAGCATTACCGCTCACGCGGAGCTGAGCCGGTGACCTGCAATCGCCGCGAGCTAGAGGCCGAGGGATACGACGTGATGGAAGCACCACTGCAAGGCAGCAGGCCAACAGCAACCCTGCGTCATGACCCTCGCAGTCTGGCGCTGGGAGTGATGCGCTTTTACAGAAAACACAAAACTGATAAATCTTCTGTAGCGAGTTAAATCATTCCAACTAAATCTTCAATTCAAGAAACAAAATCTTTTTTGGAGGTCAATACGCGTCCTGCATCTCATAAAAGTCAGGCTGCACATAGTCTTTACGCAAAGGCCAACCGGTCCAGTCCTCAGGCATCAGCAACCGCTTGGGATGGGGGTGACCTTTAAAGGTAATACCGAACATGTCGTATGTTTCGCGCTCTTGCCAATCAGACCCGCGAAACAGCCCGTAGAGGCTGGGAACACTCGGCTCTCCTTCTCTGGGGAGAAACACTTTCAGGCGCACTTCGCGCAACTGATCAACAACTCCATCGGCAACCTCAGCCATGGCAATGAAGTGGTAGAAGCTGACCAGTTGCTGCCCGGGCCCTTCGTCGTAACCACCCTGGCACTGCAGATGATCAAATCCATGGCTTTTGAGAGCCGCGGCAATCACGGGGAGGAACAACCCCTCAACGCCAATCTGCTCAACCCCGACATGGTCAGGATCCAGAACCACATGTTCAAAGCCTTGCTCAGTCAGCCATTCACTAACGGGACCTGGCTCTGGACCTGTTGCCACTGGAGCATCCTTCTTGACCTCCTTCTCAGATTTGGGGTTGTTCTCAGCTTCGCTGACCTTTTCGGGTTTTTTGACCTTCTCGGGTTTGTTGTCCTTTTCAGGGGTGGCGCTCATGACTCTTCAGGGATGGTGACGGTCTCCGCTTCGACCCTCTCGGCTTGGGCAGTCTCCAGGGCGGGCATCGGCATCCCTGCACCAGGCTTCAGAGCAGCGACCTGTGTTTCAGCACGCAAGTAGGCACCGGTCACGATTGGCTCCACAGGAGTCATCGCATGCTCCACCGTGCAGTAGCGGTGGGTTTGCATCAACAGACGGCGATCGGCAACGGATTCGTTGGCCACTTTCTTGCGGAGTTTGATCACAGCATCGAAGATCGCTTCAGGCCTTGGCGGACAGCCGGGAAGATAAAGGTCAACGGGAATCAGCTTGTCCACACCACGGACAGCGGTTGTCGAGTCTGCACTGAACATGCCACCGGTGATGGTGCAGGCACCCATGGCGATCACATATTTAGGTTCGGGCATCTGCTCATACAAACGCACCAATGCAGGCGCCATTTTCATGGTGACTGTGCCAGCAACGAGCAACAGGTCTGCTTGGCGAGGTGAACTTCTCGGCACGAGACCGAAACGATCGAAATCGAATCGCGAGCCAAGCAAGGCAGCAAATTCGATGAAACAGCAAGCCGTTCCGTAGAGAAGAGGCCAGAGACTGCTCAGTCGGGCCCAGTTGTGAAGATCATCAAGGCTGGTGAGGATGATGTTTTCACTGAGGTCCTGGGTGACGGTCGGCACCCCATCAGCGGCACCAGCCACTGGGGCACAACTTGATTCCCTCAGATCGCGGACGGCCTGGATCGAGGGGGCTTCTCCAGTTGTTGCAGCTCGTTCAATGGATGAGGTCATGGGATCAGCTCCACTCCAGGGCGCCCTTACGCCAGGCATAGGCCAAAGCCACCACGAGGATGGCAATGAACACCAACGCTTCTATGAAAGCCAAAATACCTAGTCGGTGGAATGCCACGGCCCAGGGGTAGAGAAATACCGTCTCCACATCAAAGATCACGAAAACCAGCGCAAACATGTAGTAGCGGATGTTGAACTGGATCCAAGCTCCACCGATCGGCTCCATGCCCGATTCATAGGTGAGCTCGCGCTCACCGACCTGACTGCGCGGCGAAACAAGCTTGTTGGTCACCAAAGCCAGCACCGGCACAGCTCCCGCAATCAGAAGGAAGCCCAGAAAAGCGTCATACCCCTGGAGCACAAACATCTGGGCAGCACCAATGTTCAATTCAGTCTGGCATTTGCAGCCTCTGGCTGACGTTTGGCCAGGTAACGCAGATAGAGTGTCCACCCCTTCGGTCAGTCAGCGGTGAGCGACGAAATACAGGCACCGCAGGACCCTGCGAGTCAGAGCACGACTGACGACGAGCCGAAAAGCTCAGATGTGGATTCCTCAGAAGAAATTTCTGCAGAGGCCAAGGTGCGCGCCCCAGAAAAAACTCTGGCTGAACAAGCCAGTGATCCACTCACGCACCGTTTCGAATGCAGAAGCTGCGGATTCGTTTACGACCCAGAAGAAGGCGTCAAAAAATTGCGCATCGAATCAGGAACAGCTTTTCAGCAGCTGGATGCATACAGCTTCCGCTGTCCGGTCTGCCGCAGCAGAGTCGGTGCCTTCCGCGACATCGGACCACGCTCCAAGGCCAGTGGTTTTGAAGAGAATCTCGATTTCGGTCTGGGAGTCAACCGTTTGACACCAGGACAGAAGAATGTGCTGATCTTCGGCAGTTTGGCTCTTGGATTTGCCTTCTTCCTCTCGTTGTATTCCCTGCGTTAACAACTGAATAGTCTGCGCAGAATGTTCTGCGCTGAATCACTCTAATTGCTCCAAGCCTGCCTTCCTTCTCAATCCGGCATGAATTCCCTGATCAAATCCCTGGCCAAGTTGGCACTCGTGGTCTGCATCGGCTTCGGTCTCGGTGGTTGCGTCACCACCAAAGTTCCGACAGCAACTGCCAGCCCCTGGCAGGTGATTGATCTCAATACCCAGGCCAATCCGCTTGATATTGCTTTCACCAGCGCCAACCATGGCTTCCTGGTGGGCAGCAACCGCCTGATCCTGGAGAGCAACGATGGTGGTGCGAGCTGGAACGAGCGCAGTCTGGATCTGCCGGAGGAAGAGAACTTTCGCCTGATCAGCATCGCTTTTGATGGGGATGATGGCTGGATCGCCGGTCAGCCCGGCCTACTGATGCACACCACCGACGCTGGGCAGAACTGGACGCGATTGTTCCTGGACACCAAGCTGCCAGGCGAGCCATACCTAATCACGGCCCTTGGTCCCAATAGCGCCGAACTGGCCACCAACGTGGGGGCTGTGTACAGAACCAGCGACGGTGGTGGCAGCTGGGATGCCGAGGTGAGCGATGCAGCCGGTGCAACCCGTGACCTGCGTCGTAGCCCTGACGGTGCCTACGTGAGCGTGAGCAGCCTGGGCAACTTCTATGCCACCTGGGATCCCGGACAACCGGTCTGGCAGGTTCACCAACGGGTCAGCAGCCAACGTCTTCAGAGCATCGGCTACCAGCCCGATGGCCGACTCTGGATGGTGGCTCGCGGCGCTCAGATTCGCTTCAACGAGGACCCCTCTGACAACGAAAACTGGAGCAAGCCAATCATCCCCATCACCAACGGTTACGGCTACCTCGATATGGCCTGGTCGGATGACGGCGCGATCTGGGCCAGCGGTGGCAACGGCACCCTTCTTGTTAGCCGAGACGAAGGCAACAGTTGGGAGCGCGATCCTGAAAGCGTGCAGGCGCCAACCAATTTCACGCGCTTTGTTTTCGACGACACTGAGCGCCAACAGCATGCCTTCCTACTGGGCGAGAGGGGATTAATGCTGCGTTGGTCCGCGCTGACTTGAATTTTTTTCCCGCCGACCAACAACTCTTCGTAACCAACTAGGAGGCACATGCGCGGACGCGAGCCCTATGCACTTAGGATCTCGCAAGACAGAGGATCTTTTTCATGGCTGGAGGCTCTACGGGTGAACGCCCGTTTTTCGAGATCATCACCAGCATCCGCTACTGGGTGATCCATGCCATCACGCTGCCTTCCATCTTCCTTGCAGGCTTCCTTTTCGTATCGACAGGTCTTGCCTACGACGCCTTTGGAACTCCCCGACCGGATGCCTACTTCCAGGTCAATGAAGGCAAAGCACCCGTTCTGAGCCAGCGATTCGAAGGCAAGTCAGACCTCGATGTCCGCTTGAATAAGTAATTCCCATCCATGACTCAGTCTCCAACCACCTCTAAACCACGCGTATACCCGATCTTCACGGTCCGCTGGCTTGCGCTCCACACTCTGGGCGTCCCAACTGTCTTTTTCCTGGGTGCTCTGGCAGCCATGCAGTTCATCCGTCGCTGATTTCAACAGACCTGACACATCATGGAGCGCAACAAAAACCCCAACACATTGCCTGTTGAACTCAACAGGACCAGCCTTTATTTAGGTCTGCTGTTTGTGTTTGTCACAGGCATCCTGTTTTCCAGCTACTTCTTTAACTGAGGATCCGAAATCATGAGCGGAAAGAAATCCGGACTACCCGACGGTCGTATTCCTGATCGACTTCCTGATGGCACTCCAGCGGTCAAATGGCGCTCACGCTGGACAGAAGGTGCTCTTCCCCTCTGGCTGGTCGCAACAGCTGGTGGCATGGCTGCAATTTTCGTTGTTGGCTTGTTCTTCTACGGCTCTTACACGGGCGTTGGTTCGGCTTGATCTTTCAAGTCTCAGCCTTCCAAAAAAAATACCGGGTTTAAGCCCGGTTTTTTTGTGGGCTAATTTTCGATCAATCAATTTCTAATGAAATTGATTGATCGAAAAGATTGTTAGACCTACCAAGTTTGATAGACGAGACGCCCAAGCAATTCACGTAAAGCCCGGGAGCTGCTATCAAAAGCGCCAGCGCTCGGAAGCCACTGGGTGGGATCTCGCCAGATTGAACCCGCCCATTGGCCACGGGCCTGGAAATCCACCGGGAATGGCACGACCTTCAGACCCTGCCGTTCAAACAATCGTTGAGCTCGGCGCATATGAAATGCACTGGTCACCAGAAGAATGCGCGGACTTATGGTTGAGCGATCAGATGGCTGCAACAGCTGGCGAATCGCGACGGCTTCCTCGGCTGTATTGACCACAGGCGGCGTGCTCTGCATCGCCGCAGCAGGGATGCCCAGCTGTTGCGCTTCCTCTATGTAACGCTGCCCCTCCGGAGGCTGGCCCGGCCTGAACGGACTGGAACCGCCTGTAAAAAGCAATCGCTGTGCTTTGCCATGACGATAGAGATCAAGCCCAGCGAAGAAGCGATCAGGGTCATACCACTCGCTAACGCGCGCTGCTCCTGGCGCGGGGTGACGTCCGCCACTGAGCACAACGATCGCATCAACCGAGGGAACCTTGGCTGCGGATTGGCGACGCCAAGGATTCTCCAACCACCGCCAAAGGATTTGGCTCACCAAACCCAGAGAAAAAACCCAAAGCAGCACCACTGCAGTGATAACCGGCCAGCGCCAGCGACCGATCAAACCCACCAGCAGCAGAATCAGACTGAGGCCAAGGGGCAACACAGCCAGGGGCAGAATTTTGCTCAGCCAGTAGGCCATAGGGAAGATTCAGCCCAGTGGCTGTAACACTCAGACGCCGTAAAACTCGCGATACCAACTAGCAAAGCGATCGACACCCTCCTCTATCGGCATGCTGGGACGGAATCCAACCCACTCCTCAAGAGCGTGGGTATCCGCAGCAGTCGCCACCACATCACCAGGCTGCATTGGCTGGAAATCCTTGATCGCGTCTTTGCCGAGCGCCTGCTCCATCACTGCAATGAAGCGCAGCAGTTCAGTGGGCTGGCTGTTGCCAATATTGAACACTCGATGCGGAGCGGCGGCCGTTGCTGGATCGGGCTGCAGAGGATCAAATTCCGTATTAGCCGTCGCAGGTTTATCGCAGCAGCGAAGCACCCCTTCAACAATGTCATCGATGTAGGTGAAATCACGCTGCATCTTGCCGTGGTTGAACACCTTGATCGGATCACCGGCCAGAATCGCTTTGGCAAACAGCATCGGCGCCATATCCGGCCGACCCCAGGGGCCATAGACGGTAAAAAACCGCAAACCGGTTGCAGGCAATCCATAGAGGTGGCTGTAGGTGTGGGCCATCAGCTCGTTGGCTTTCTTGCTGGCGGCGTAGAGGCTCACCGGATGATTGACAGGTTGCTGCTCGTGGAACGGCAGGTTGCGATTGCCGCCATACACCGAACTACTGGAGGCATAGACAAGGTTCTCAACGCCGTGATGGCGACAGCCCTGAAGGATGTGCCCAAAACCCACCAGATTGCTCTGGATGTAAGCCGCTGGATTCTCCAGTGAGTAGCGAACACCGGCTTGCGCCGCCAGGTTCACCACCACCCGCGGTTGCTCTGCAGCAAAAAGAGACATCAAATCTTCCCCATCCTCCAGCGCTAGCTGTTCAAACCGCCAAGCTCCGGCTTGAGCAGCAGCTTCAATGCGTTGGAGTCGGGCACGCTTGAGAGCCGGGTCGTAATAGTTGTTGAGGTTGTCGATACCGACTACCCGCCCACCACGTTCCAACAAACGCAGGCTCAGAGCTGCACCAATAAAACCAGCAGCACCGGTAACTAAAACAGGGTGTGTCATGGCTGCCCCTCACCCACACGCCAGAGGTTTAGACAGGCGGCCTGAACTTCAGCCGGCGTGACCACCGATCGGGCATCAAACACCCAGGCGGGCTGACGCATCAACGGAGCCAGTGCCGACCAATCGAGCTCTCGATAGTGGTTCCACTCCGTGAGGATGAGCACGGCATCCGCTCCCTTCAAAGCCGAGGCGATGTCGTCACTCGGCCACCAAGTGCCCTCGCCGCTGAGTGCAGCCCGAGTAGGACCTGACTCGGCATCGGGTGCGGTGCTGGCTGGCAAGTTCAGATCACGGGCAATTTGATCCGAATCCACCTTGGGATCATGGATGGCGAGCTGAGCGCCCTCTTCCAAGAGATCCTTGGCAATGCGAATAGCCGGAGCTTCACGGGTGTCGTTGGTGTCGGCCTTGAAGGCAAAACCAAGAATGGCCAAGCGTTTGCCTGTGACGGTGCCGAACAGTTTCTGCACCACCGTGCGAGCAATGCGGTGTTGCTGCCAACTGTTCAGCTGCACCACCGATTCCCAATAGTTGGCCACATCGGGAAGCCCAAAATGCCTACAGAGGTAGACAAGGTTGAGGATGTCTTTCTGGAAGCAACTGCCCCCGAAGCCTGGACCGACCTGGAGAAATTTCGAACCAATACGGCTGTCAGTGCCGATTGCGCGGGCCACCTCGCGCACATCAGCGCCTGTGGCTTCACAGAGAGCCGCAACAGAATTGATTGAGCTAATCCGCTGTGCGAGAAAAGCATTCGCCGTGAGCTTGGACAGTTCGCTGCTCCAAAGGTTGGTGCGCAAAATTCGCTCCTGAGGAACCCAATGGCCATACACCGATGCCAAAGCATCGATGGCCTGAGGATGTTCACCACCAATGAGCACCCTGTCCGGCGATTCAAGATCCGGTATCGCGGTGCCTTCCGCCAAAAATTCTGGATTAGACAAAACCGCAAAGGTTTTCTGTGGTTCTTCGCTGGACTGTTCAGCAGCAGAAAGGATGGCTTTGACCGCTTCTGCCGTGCGTACTGGGAGTGTGCTCTTCTCCACGACGATCGTGTGACCTCTTGCCGACTTGGCCACCTGGCGAGCACAAGCCTCTACCCAGCGAAGGTCGCTGGCCTGACCAGCTCCAAGGCCCTTGGTCTTTGTGGGTGTGTTCACAGAGATGAACACCATGTCAGCAGCTGCGATCGCATCATCCACCGCAGTTGAGAAATGCAAGTTGCGGCCGCGCGCTCGTCCCACCACAGAATCAAGCCCTGGTTCGTACACCGGCAGCTGGCTCAAATCATTGTCATTCCAAGCATCGATGCGGGTCTGATTGATGTCGACAACGGTGACTTGAACTTCAGGACAACGGTCGGCTATGACAGCCATGGTCGGCCCGCCCACGTAACCAGCACCAATGCAACAGATAGAACGAATTGAAGCAACAGGCATCCAGTAGTGCGGTCTACGCGATCAAACGCACGAAGGCTATCGCTGATTGGCTACTTTTAGATGGAACTTCGTGGTGGTCTCTGAGACGGACACAAATGCAGCGCAGGAATTTAAATCAAACCATTGCTCGACGCCTGCAGCCAGAAAAGGTTTAAGAAGCACTAGGCGACCTTCAATTTCCTCCTATCCGATCATCGCAACATAACTACGCCGCTTCGAGCAAGGGTTAGAACTGCTTTTCGAAAGCAGAAGAGGAAAAGTCCAATTCGACAAACATTGACCCCGCAACTACCTAACAAGAACTGAAGCTGTGAATTACAGCTGCACCACGGTTGACTAAATACAAGGCCGAACTAAAGGTTGCCGTCAACCTATGTGCCGCTCAAAGAAGAAACAAAGGTTAACAGTGTTTCAACAAGCAGGAACGACAACTTCATCCCGACTGCCAGCGCAGTGCAACACTAGATGGATCTCCCTATCGAAGATACGAGCAGAAAACAAGATAAACAAAGCTGCAAGTTGATCACTGATGGTTGCAAATTCGGAATAAACGAAAGAATCAAAGTCATGCAAAAATTAGAATCAAGCCGGAAAGCATTCACCCATATACTAAATAAAATCTGGAACAATACAAAAAGACCAGAGGCCTACTCATCAAAAGGCAACAACTATGGAGCAAACGCGCAACGCAACATGATAGATAAGTGGTTACTATCGAGAACACGAAGAAGTTTGGTGATGAAACGCCACTTAGAATTTATGTCTAACTGATGCACTGCCGGCACAAGGCAGCTCACAAAGCCGAAAAGGACACGCCAGTGAGTAGGAGCAGGGTATTAAGTAGCAATAAATACCATCAACAACAAGTGCTTATATATAAACACAAGCCAAGGCAATCACCTCGACATCGCTGAAAAAAGAACTCACAACAGGAAGTTAAACTCCAAAGCCAAGGCCGTGAAAAGGGGAAGAAAGCATCCAAAGCGGAAGAAGAAAAATCACTAACATCTGAGTAGCTACTGAATAACTCATAGATGTAGCCTATTAAGGATGCAAGAGGATATACTTTTGCGAAAGGGTGAAAACACCGAAGAAAGCAAACCAATATACAAATTTTAATCGATTACAATTAATTCGTATGCAAAAGGCACAAAAAAATAACCACAGAAACCAATAGATGGAAATCGAACAATCAGGATGCCGTAAAAAGTAGGGATGAGCCAAAAAACGAGTAATCCGCAAAAGCCAAACAGACAGCTATTAATAGCTAGTGAATTTAGCCAGTGGAATTCAATCCGAAAGAATTATGAAACCGGAAGCTTATAACGCTCCCATTCAGGTACTAACTCTGAAAGTATAGCCAAAGCTTCGTCAGAGCGCTGATTTTGCACGGATGATTCCAGACTATCGAGACTTGACCATAGTGCATTAGGTGAAATTGACTTTTCATTGGCTCGAAAGATAAGTGGATGCTCAGTAACCTCAGACTTTGCATCAATCAAAAGTTCTTCATACAGCTTTTCACCGGGTCGCAAGCCAGTAAAAATGATTTCTATGTCGCCATCTGGATTAGATCCATCACGTACTGACAAACCACTAAGAAGAATCATTTGTACAGCAAGATCTGTGATCCTTACTGGCTCTCCCATATCTAACAAAAAGAGATCGCCACCCTTTGCAAGAGCTGAAGCCTGTATAACCAATTGAGCAGCTTCAGGAATAGTCATAAAATAACGAATTATCTCAGGATGAGTAACAGTGATGGGACCACCAGAAGCAATTTGACTGCGAAAGAGTGGGACAACAGAGCCTGAGGACGCAAGAACATTACCGAACCGAACAATTGCAAAACGTGTTGAAGAAAGCTCAAAGTCATCTATACAGGAAGCCTCTTGGGCAAAGGCCTGAACAATGAGCTCTGCAACCCTTTTTGTAGCTCCCATTACATTTGTAGGGCGAACAGCCTTGTCAGAGGAAATAAGGACAAATCTACGAACACTAAATTTGGCACAAACATTGCAGAGCGAAAGTGTAGAAAAAACATTATTGGAAATGCCTGAAACAGGGTTCGACTCAACCAAGGGGACATGCTTGTAAGCTGCAGCATGAAAAACTACATCAATTGAAAAATCTGCGAACAACTTATTAAGCATAATAATATCACAAGCCGACCCAAGTACTGGTACTAAATTAACTTTTTTGCAGCCAAGTGAAAGTAATTTTTGTTCAATAGCATAAAGAGAGGGCTCACTTCTTTCGAGAAGTAAGAGACATTTTGGATTAAATTTGACAAGTTGAACACATAGTTCGGATCCAATTGAACCACCAGCACCAGTTACGCAAACAACAGAATCAGTAATTTCGTAAGAAAGAAGCGAAAGATTAGGTGAGACAACATCTCTGCCAAGGAGATCTTCAATAGAAACAGGATGAAGAGAATCAATACGAGCTCGCCCAGAGGTCAAATCGTCAACAGAAGGGATGCTAAGAACTGGTAAAGATTGTTGCTGAAATTGAGCAATGATGGAGCGACGTTCACGCTTACCTAATGAGGGAATGGCCAATAAAATTTGGTCAATACTAGACTTAATCTCGGTAATAGTTTGCGGAGCCTGGATAGGAATGCCATTGATTGATCTACCCCAAAGATTAGAATCATCATCGAGAAAAGCTACGATTTGATGATTACCAGCAAGATGAAGGGCAGCTGCAAGCTGTGCACCAGCCTCACCTGCACCGTATATAACAACACGAAGCTGAAGTTTACTAGGTGATGAACGGATACTCAAAAGAATATCGCGTAAAACAAACCTTATTGACCCAGTAAAAACAGTAAGAAGCAGCCAAAGCAAAATCCAACTACTTCTTGGAGGTAATGGTAAATTAAATATATTACCGACTGAGAACAGACAAAGTACTAACAAGCCATTACGAAATGCGAGTTGATAGAATACAAAACTGCCGACGTATCTAGTGAGGCTTAAATATTGGCCAGTATAAGAGTAAAGAGGTATACCAATTAAAACAGAAAATATAAGAACCCATATTCCTGAGGTGAGAAAAAGAGGATGGAACGGTTCGGCAAGGCGCAACCAGAAACTAAACCAAACAGCTAAAAGTAATAAAAAAATATCTAAAGAGATCAAAACGAATCTACGACTACGATAAGACAGTGCAAAAAACCAAGAAATATCGAGGTGCAAATTCATCAATAAATGAAATTATATACAATCATCCTACATCAAAGAACAGAAGAAAAACAAGGCATGCAAGACGACGAATATACTTAAAAATTATATGGAGGAGTCATAGAGGGTGATAGAGATGAAAGATGAATCCTGTCAAAATGATGAATCAATAGTAACAATGTGAATTCACAGAATAATACAAAGTAAGATGCCTAATCTAATTAAGAGACTATCGGATGAATGGCTGCGCTGCTTTATTAAAAGGAACAGCAATCCAGAAATCTAGATAAACCATACCGAACAAAACAAAAACAGAACAACAAGCGACCGAAAACAATCCACCTAGTAAATAAGAAATCGAAAGTAATAATGTAAAGGATACATAAATACACGATACATAAGAATGACTCTTGCCAGATTGATGGAGTCGTTGATAAAGGTGAAGGTTATGAGGAGGAAGTAAAGGAACACCTGCTAAAAAGCGTCTTAACAAGCAGAAAAAAGGATCTACAAGTAAGGGAGTAGATACTAATATGAGAGCTAAAAAGTGATGCCAGTCTGGAGTAAAGGCTAAAACACCACA
This sequence comes from Synechococcus sp. UW179A, assembly GCF_900473965.1. Lineage (NCBI taxonomy): Bacteria > Bacillati > Cyanobacteriota > Cyanophyceae > Synechococcales > Synechococcaceae > Synechococcus > Synechococcus sp. UW179A. Next base: position 131,065 of record NZ_UCNJ01000018.1, read on the forward strand.
AAATACAGCACCTAAATAATTAGAACCAACGTCTCCCATAAATATACTTGCTGGACTCCAATTAAAGGCAAGAAAACCAATGAGTGAACCCAAAAGACACCAATAAGGCCATGACCCATTGAGAGAGATAAAGGCGGTACCCAAAATTACTAACATGCAGCCTGCAAGAAGACCATCCAATCCATCCATAAAATTAGAGAAATTTGTAATACCAACGAAGAAAATAGATAATAAAAAAAAGGAAGATAAAGACAATAAAAGCGAGGACGAGAAAAGTTGTTGAGAAAATATATACTTGAAAAACAATGGACTAAGATAAACAATAGCAAAACAAGTAATAAATTGAAAAATAAACCTAGGAAACATTGCCAGCTCTATATAGTCATCTAAAAAACCGACAAGTCCAAGCGGAAGACATATTATTAGCAAAAAGGGTGAAAGGAAAGAAGAAGATGAGAGTTGATAATACAGAGAATCAGTCAAAATTAAATGTAAAAGCGAAGAAACAAAACTTATAGTTACAAAAACCAATCCGCCGCCTCTAGGGATTGCGAAAGTGTGAGCACTACGTTTATTGGGATGCGCAATGATCTTTCCAGAAAAAAATGGAAGAAATAATTTAAGAGCGAAATACGAAATGAAAAATGATGCTGTAAAAGCAAAAAACAATGAAAAGTCAAACATAAGAAGCCAAACTAAAATAAAAAAACATCTGGCAGGAAGAAATCAGAGGTCAGATAAAGATTTTTGCAAACCCAGACGAAGGGAAAACCTTGGATTCCAACCAAGTAAAGTAGTTGCCAAACTTGAATCTACTACAAGTGAATTACATAAACGATCAAATAAATAATACTTACCAAACAGAATGCACATATACTTCAAAAAGCGACGTGGAACGGGGAAAAGAAATGCAGAATAATTACAGCTAAGACCGACAAGATTTAAAAAGTCAAATGTAGAAACATCGTCTTGGTCACTAGCTAAAAAGACACGATTAGCGGCTGAGGGATGTTGAATACAAATAATAATGAGGTCAATAAGATTTTCTAAAAAAATGAAACTTCTAAGATTGTCAGTAACGGCACCAAAAGGAAGAGGAACTCGTAAAGACAATAGTTTTAGCACGGTGTTAAGATTGCCTTTAACCTTTGGCCCATAAATTAGTGGGGGTCTAATAATAACAATTTCCATACCAGTTTGAGCTGAAAGTGCAAAAAGAGCATTTTCGGCTTCGAGCTTCGACAGAGCGTAATCATCAACAGGGTGAGGTATGTCCAGCTCTGTAAAAGGTGAATCACGAGAAGTTGATTGTCCATTAACCTTAATTGAGCTGAGATAAACAAATCGCTTCACGCCAGAGAAAGCTGCATGTTTAGCAAGTAAAAGAGTATCATCAACATTTGATGCTCTATATGAAGCTAACGGATCTGAAGAGTATTCATTTAAAACATGGGCGCGACCAGCTAAGTGCACAACACAGTCATATCGACTAAGAGATTTGACTCGACAAAAAGATTTTAGTGAAGAGTGAACAGCAGGAACGATATCTGACTGCCAAGCATATTCGGACCGAGAAAAAGCAGTAACAGAAAAACCCTGAGAAGCTAAGCGTGGACAGAATTTCTGACCAATAAAACCATTAGAACCAGAAACAAAAATATTCAATTGAAAACCTTATGCAGAAAGTGTTGAGTAAATGAAAAGATGATGTTCGACTATAATATCAATGTCAAAATATGATTCAGCATGTTTTCTAGCAGCAATGCCCATATTGGACATCAACAACCTATTAGAAAGCAAAGTATTAATTGCCTCGGCTAATGCATGTGAGTCTCGTATAGGGATTAATATACCGGTGGAATCAGGCACGATAGCATCTCTACAACCAGGATGATCAGTTGTTACTATAGGTCTTCCGCAAGAAGATGCTTCACAAAGAACCTTTGGTAGACCCTCAGGATAATAAGAGGGCAGGCAAACAACAGAAGCTTGACGCATTAGAGTTTCTAGATCATCTCGATGGCCTAAGAATTGAACGTTGGAAGAAAGAGAAAGAGCTTGAAGATCAGAGGATATTAAAGAAGTAGGATTAGAATAATCAGGACAACCAGCCAATTGGAAAATGCATTTTACGTTACTTTCACGAAGAAGTTTTTCAGCGAATATAAATTCTCGAACTCCTTTAGTTGCAAGCAAACGAGAAGCCATAAATACTATAGGAATTCCATAAGGAATAGGAGAGAAAGCAAATTTGGCAATATCCACTCCAGATCCGTGAATTAAATGGCATTCATGATCTTGCAAGGTACATAATGATTTAAGTTTATACATATCATCGGGGTTTTGAAACATAACAACGCGACATGGAGCTTTTAATGAAATTTTATAGAATAATTGAATTAAAACCAGACGTAATCTGCTGTAGAGGGAAGTAATAATTTGAGAATGACCAAAGCCAGAAATTGCGAAAACTACATTTTTTACCCCTGTCAAACGTGCGGCCAACCCTCCTAGCAGAACTGGCTGGATAGTAACTAAATGAGCAATATGAGGCGAAACAGATTTAAAGAGCACGAAAAGCCTAAAAAAGGTGGCTATGATGGAAAAAAAGTTTGAGCCTTTCCGATCTATGTAAAGGTCATGAACTATGAAACCACGATCAAGAAGATATGACTTATATTTAAAATCAGTGAATGTTGTAGCTATGTGAACATCATAACCAGCACGTAAGGCAGCCTCAACAACAGGCAAACGATGTGAGAACAAAAACCAATCAACATTAACAACAAAGAAGAGTTTCATATTTTAAGAACTAAAAAACGAAGCTTTATTAAGTTCTAAGATATTAAAGAATATTATGCATTCTAATAATGTGAAAAGCTTCAGCGTATGCAAAGCCATGTTGAGATCCCCTGAACAGGGCAAGAGACCGCAGAGCCTCAACAGATCGAGGTCCTGGGTAAAGACTAACCTGCGATTGATAACAAAGCATTGCATTACATTTAGAATCAATGTGAGCAGTAATATCTAAGAACCAATTTGGAGTAAATTGAGGCTCAATTCCAGGCGCATTCCAAAAACTTTCAGAAATAGTTTCATAGCATGCAAGAAGTTGAAGATTAGCATTAGGCCTAATAGGACGAGATGCAACAAGACAGGAGTCAAATATTAAGCGGTGATCTATATGGCGATCATAGAAAGGAATAAACAGTATTTGAGGGTCTACTTTGACAACAACATCACAAATAGATTTATTGAATGATGCAATGTCAATTTGAGACAACATAACTGCTGGAAAATCCAAGAAAATAGAGTTTTCAACACCCAACAGCTGATGCGCCTTTTGTGCTTCTGAAACTGTTATCTCATGAACCTCTTTAGAATAAAGAGGGGGCATATGAGCAGCAACAGTAAGCACGGTAATTTCATAGTTTTTTTGACTAAAATATGATATCGCACCACCACATCCAAGAACCTCATCATCAGGATGTGGTGCAACTATAAGAACGGACTTAACCATTTTGAGAGATATTGTGATTTTTAAGAAGAAAATAATTACCTATACAGAGACAATCCATGCCTGATGCAGAAAAGGTTCTTAAAGCATCTACAGGAGACATCACAATGGGCTCACCTTTAACATTAAATGAAGTGTTGAGGAGAATAGGCAAATCAGCAATTGAATTCATCGACATAAGTAAGGAATGATACAAGGGATTGTGAATCTTACTAACAGCTTGAATTCGGGATGTACCATCAACATGAACGATTGCAGGAGCAATTTCTTTTAACTTCTGTGTTGCAAAAAAAGAATTATTCATAAAAGGACTATTGTAGTAATTATCGAAATATTCATCAAGAAATTCTTCAGCAATAGACGGGCAAAATGGTCGCCAATCCTCACGAAACTTGATGACAGCATTAACCTTATCGCGTGAGCTGACACAACGTGGATCAGCAAGGATACTTCTTTGACCAAGAGCCCTTGGACCAGCTTCCATACGCCCTTGAAACCAACCCACGACCATACCACCGGATATGAATTGAGCTGCAGTTAGGGAGATATTATTAGATAATTGATAAGGTAATTTGCAGATATCAAGTGCTTTACGGATTGATTCATCGGAATACTCAGGGCCTAAAGCAAGCGTAGATAAGCGTTCAACTTCATTACCGTTATCACGATGTCCAAGAACCAGAGCAGCTGCTTGTGCGGCGCCTCCATCACTACAAAGAGGATGGGCGAAAAAATCAGATACTAAAGTTGAACGATGGAGTGCTGAGTTCATTTTTATATTAAGTCCAACTCCACCACCTATACACAAGTTGTCAATACCGGTAAGTTGAATTGCATAATCTGAAATATGAGTGACAACACTTTCAAGCAGATATTGAACCTCATATGCAATATCTTTGTGAATTTGAGACAAAGATTGATCGGGTGTTCTGGGTTGTATACCCATCAATTCAACAAGATGATCGGTGAACCGTTTTGAATATGTGTGAGGGCCATAATGAATATACTTCGGATCTAAAGAATAAAGATTTGAGTCGCATGGAGACAAAATAGCATTAAGTTTAGAGCGAACATTTTCATTGCAATTCCCGTAAGAAGCCAAACCCATAACTTTGTATTCTCCGTCATAAGCTTCAAAACCTAAAAACTCTGTAAAAGCTGCATAGAACCAACCGAGAGAGTGCGGAATTTTTCTAGAAAAAAGTTTAGTTATTGCATTATTTTCATATTTCCAAATACTGGTGCAATCAACATCTCCAGAACCATCCATTACAATACAGGTTGCAGAAGAGAAGGGAGATTGGAAACATGCCTGAAAAGCATGCGCATAGTGATGAGGAATACCCACTATTGGAGGGAAATCAATGGATCCAAAGTGCTTAGTCCAATGAAAGTGATGTCTATTGAAAACTGCCTTGGAGGTAAATGATGACAACATGGATTGTTGCCATCTTGAAGTACCTTCATCAACATCAAATAAAGAATTTAATTCATCAAAATAGGAAGCGATAGTACCGTTGTCAAAAGAAGCTATATCCCAGTGAATACCAACAGCAGAGATGTCAGATAAAGAAATATCAACACAATTTAGACAATATTTAATCGCGTTAATAGGGTAAAGACCAAAGGCATGTTTATTACGTAAGAAACGCTCTTCTTCAGCGTAGGCAATGACTTTTCCATCTCTAACAAGACAAGCTGCTGGATCTGCATGGCCCTCAAATAAACCTAGGAAGAACACAAGAATAGATAATCTTGGATAATGATAGCATGGAAGCGAAAGGTTCAATTAGTATGCTAAAAACCAATGTTGAATAATACGCAGAGAAAAATTACAACCATATATCAGCCCAAGCTTGCCACATCAAAACGGTCCATAGCTGGGATGAATTATCACGACCACCTAAATGCTGCCTCCATAATTGATCGATGTAGTAAGAGTTTAGTATTCCTTGTGATTCTATGCGAGATGGTGAAAGAAGATCTTCAGCCCATTGACGCAATGGTCCACGAAGCCAATAACAAATAGGTGTAGAAAACCCTGACTTTGGACGATCAATTAAGGAAGGAGGAACAAACTGATAAAGTATTTGACGTAGAGCCCACTTAGTACAATCTCTGTCAGACAAATCGGGGATTTTATAATGTAGTGGAGAAGAAAACATGAAATCAGCTACAGAAATATCTAGAAATGGTGCACGTGTTTCCAAGCCTACATACATTGAAGCGCGATCTACCTTAACAAGGATATCATTAGGTAAATAACCAATAGTATCCGCAGCCATAACAGACTCAACAGGAGAAACAGAGGTGCTGAATGGATTAAAGCTCAGAAAGTCTGTTGTAGAAAAATCAGTGATGATGGATTCCAAAAAGATTGAATCAAAAAGACAACTGGAATCGGTAAATACTGATAACAATGAATCATAAATCGAAGAAAGACTGGAACTAGATCTAACTGCTGAGGATAGTTTATATTGTTTGTTTCTGGATAAACCACGAGAGGCAATCGGTAGAATGTTAATCAAAAAGGAAATAAAGTTCTTGCAGTATTGAGGGTAAAAATGAAAATACTTGTAAATCAAGGGAGCTAGACGATGACGGTTATAACCGCCAAAGAGCTCGTCACCCCCATCACCAGTGAGTGCGACAGACAAACCGTTTTGACGTGCAGATAGACACACCAAATGAGTTGGGATTTGTGAGGCGTCAGAAAAGGGCTCAGAATAAATGTATGGTAAGGCTGGGATTAAACTAAGAGCATCCTGTGATGAAAGACTGACTTCAGTGTGTTTGGTACCTAAATAGGAAGCAATATCATGAGCATATGGAGCTTCATTGAATTCAAGATTACCAACAGAATTTCCAGGAAAAGATACGGTTAATGTGCTAATGGACGAACTACTGTTAGCTTGAAGAATTGCAGTAATTAAAGAAGAGTCGATACCCCCAGAAAGAAAAGTGCCTAAGGGAACATCAGAAGAAGATTGCATAACAACTGAACGGGTAAGACATGCCTTCAACTGTGAAAGGTAGACGTCCTTGGGAATATATTCAAGCTTAGATTGTGAGGACAAAGATGAACTAGAAATATCCCACCATGAAGTAGAATGAAAATTATTATGGGCATGACGAGATAAATCAAAGTCAATCTGATGACCCGGCATAAGCTGATGAAAACCCTCATATATACATAAAGGTGCAGGAATAAAGCCGAGATTAAAATAAGCAGTAAGTGCTACTTTATTGATGGAATATGGAGATGTACGAGTAATAGACCGAAGAGCCGCAACATCAGAGCAAAACAGTAGAGTGCGAATATCATCAACACAGTGCCAACCCCAATAAAGAGGTTTCTCTCCAAACCGATCCCTAATCAAAGTTAAACGTTGGTACGACGTATCCCATAAGGCAATAGCAAACATTCCAGAACATCTTTTTAATGTACTAGATATACCCCACGCTTCGATTGCACAGAGCAAAGTTTCAGTATCACAGGAACTGGACCATGGCTTATCAATAAGATTAGAAGTTTCAAGTTCACGACGTATCGATAGATGATTATAAATCTCGCCATTGAAAGATATAACATAGCGTCCAGATGAACTGACCATGGGTTGATGACCAGCTTTTGATAAATCTAAAATTGAAAGACGCCTATGTACTAAAGCAAGAGGAACAAAAGGATCAATCCATACACCAGAATCATCAGGCCCTCGAAAGGAAATTGAATCCCCCATTAACTGGGCATTACAGCGCAAAAAATCTTGGTCAATATCAGATATGCTCCAAAGACCAGCAATACCACACATATTAAATAGATGAAGTAGTTAGAGGAGTAAGTAAAGTTTCCCAATGATTAGCTATATCACAAAGCGATGAATATTGGTGAGTTGCCTTTCTAGAAGCTGATCCATACTCATATCTCAAAGTAGAATCACACATCAATTGAGACAGGCTTTTGGCTAAAGATTGTGAACGGTTGTAAGAACTTTCGACCAAGAGACCGTTTTTACGATTGATAACAAGTTCATTAACACCAGGACAATTTTCAAAGGCCACGACAGGAAGCCCGTGGGATTGAGCCTCAACCACGACAAGTGGATAAGCCTCGTATAAAGATGAAAGGCAAAAGATATCTGCTTTTGCATATTCCTCAGAAATCAAGGATGTATTACCTAATAAAAACACCTGATCTACTAGACCAAGATGTATAATAAGTCCCTCTAGTGAATCCCTGAGAGTACCATCACCATAGATCCTTAAGATCCAGTTAGGAAAAGAATGGGCTATAAGTGCAAATGCATTAATGAGAGTCTTTTGATCTTTCTGATTATCAAGTCGACCAATATTAAGAAGTATATATGAATCTTTTAAACGACCAGGATTAGCGTAATTATCAACAGGAAGAACGGGGTTTCTTAAAACATGCATACGATCTCTAAGCAATTTTGGGTAACTACGCTTAATATTTTCAGATAAAACGGTGATTCTTTGGATATTGAAAGCGGATATCCATAATAAAGCAAATTGCAAAGGGCGGGATCTGTAATGATCGGGCACTATATGCTCACTAGCAACTAATGGAATGTTAGCTCCAACCAAGGCAAAGGATAAGGGTATAAATATAGAGTGCATAAATCCAACGACTACATCGGGATTAATGCGTATAATTGCTCGACGTAAAGCAATAATACGAGTAAGTGTTACAACAAACCTACCAGGTTCAGCTGTTTCACCAACAGAAAGGTTGATAATCCTTATGCCATCATGGATAGGATAAAACGGAGTAGATTGATTGGAATCACAAGTAACAACCGTAATATCATGGCCACGTCGAGAGAGTTCGGATGCAACCATGCATAAAACTCTTTCTGCACCACCTACGGCACGATCTAATCTTTTGATAGCAAAAACTATTTTCATACCAATAAAATAATTAGTTAGATGCAAATCTTAAAATAATTATAGGAACCATGATAAGATTATAAACTCATAAAAGCCAGGAAAAGCCGCCGTAGATAGAATTACGCTGTGCGGCAGAGTAAAACTGATTACGAGACAAGGCAAGAAGAGAAACTAAGATTGAAAGCAAATCAGGAAAAAGTAAATCACTAGAGAGAACATCTCGTACAGTAAGTCGTGAGGAGGAGATCGCTGACTCAAAAAGATCGATCGTGGATTTATAGTAATAAGTTGTAAGATATACATTGGAAGTATTAGCACTTATCTCTTTATAATCAGATAAAATATAGTCAATAGCACAACCTAGTGTTTTGAGTTTAAAATGCTGCATGTTAATTAGCAAATCATGTGGGGACCCAAGATCGAGACGTTGTTCTCCAAAAATACAATAGCCGGCAGATAATGATTGCCTATAACCAAAATCTGCAATTAAACAAGGTATACCTCTTGAAGCAAATTCTAAAAGAGAAAGACCCATTGCAAAGCCAATATCTGTACTGACAAGCAAATCATCAAGTTCATCAAAGGATAAGGTACCGTGGAACGTAATATTAATTGGGATACATGAAAATTTTCTCTTCAGTGACGAAAAGTCGATTCCATCGCCAACTATATGCAATTTGATATTATCTAATGAACAGTTTGAATTTACCAAATCTTGAACGAAAGAAAGTAGAGATTGTGATTTAAAATCTTCTAAACGACCAATCCAAGTAATAGTAAGAAAATTTTTACTAAATACAGAAGATCTAGCAGGACAAATAGTATGCATTGGGTTATGAACCAGCCTAAGGATAGGACAATTATATGAAGGATTTGTAGTAGATAAACTTAGCGTAGTAAGAAGACCATAATAACATGCATGATCCATAAAATATAGTGATTGAAATTCAAGCATGAGGCTATATTGGGAAATGAGTTTAAAGTTACGCTTTCGAAAAAAATAATTGAATTTACTAAAAAATTGACGATACTTAGGGATAATTTCGAAATTATCAGGATGCAAAAACCAAAAAAAAAGTTTTGTAGAAGAGTTTATGATATTTATATTAGGTAAGCGCCAAAGGGGCAGTGCTTGGGTAACAATAACTAGGTCAATGTTGTAAGACAAATCTACTAACTCATCAGGGGAGATGCAAGTAACTTGAGTTGTCTTAGATAAATTTGCTAGAGCACCATTCGGAAAGTCTACAATATATACGGTATATTTTTGTGAAATTATACTAGAAATAAAAGCAAAAAGAGACGACACTCCGCCAGTCTTAATGAATGGAAAATAAAAACAGATAGTTCTCATTAAGCTTTAAGTAAAAGAATAGTGCTAACAAGTAAAAACCGGAATGAAAGAAGGGGAAACTTGTATTTAATAAACAATCGAATCATAAGGAAGAAAGCTAGTCGATAAGAAGGCTTGGACAAAAAATATGATTGATACAATTTATAGATTGAGTTACTAAAAAGATACTTATAAATTTTTCGGTTGTTTATATAGTCGAAGGAGAGAGAATAAAGCTCACGGGAAAATTGATGAGGATATTTTACCGAGGTTGAGTTATCATCCTGGAGTACTGTGCACGTGCGCCGAAGAACAACAAGTGCACGCTTTTGATAAAACATGCGAAGTATATATTCAAATTCACCAATAATTAGATATTTTGGGTTGAACAAGCCATTTGCAAAGGATTTACGAGATATAACAAGACTGGACATTGCTATATTGTATGCTTTAAAAACATCATCATTTAAAACAATTAAGGAGTTTTTGTATTTAAATTCTTGCTTACGAGTAATATTAGCTCTATGCTTTATTACATTATATGAACCGAAGGCTATATCGTATTTCTCATTACAGAGTAAAGCATAATAACTAGAAAGCTTGTCAAAAGACCACAAATCATCAACATCGTGAAAAGCAATGTATTTGCCAGAGGCTAGTTGAACGGCAATATTACGAGCACTATACAAAGGAACAGTAGAAGTAGTTCTATGAATAGTAAATAAGGGAAATTTAGAACTGTAAGATTTGACAATTGATTCAGTAGCATCAGAACTACAATTATCAATTAAGATTATCTCGTAATCGTAAAAATTTTGTGAAGCAATAGAAGAGAATAACCTTGCTAAATAATTTTCACCATCGAGAACATTAATGACAATAGAATAAAATGGGCTCATAATTTAAAATAAGTATCAATAGTTTCTACAATTCGATCGATATCATTGTAATTCAAGTCAAGATGCAAAGGAAGAGTAACCATTTGGGGATAGATTGCCATTGTGTTAGGCAGTGGTTCTTTTACACTTGATAAATAGTAACTCAACAAATGATTGGGATAATAGTGTAAGCCGGTCTGTATATTATTGTCCAACATAAAATTACGAAAAGAATTCGTATCAAAACCTTGAGATGCAGCTAAAACAGGATAGATATGCGGGATTGTCAACGTATCATTATTCAAAAGAGGTAAGAGAGGAGTGAAATATTGTGAGGCAAGCAGAGCTTGATAGTAATAGTTAGATAATGTTCTACGCTTATCACGAATGGAATCAATCCGTTGAAGCTGAGATAACCCAAGAGCAGCGTTAATGTTACTCATATGATACCTCCAACCTTGGGACTTAACATCAAAATTCCAACTACGAGCATTTTTGTATCGTTGAACAGAGTCATTCGAAACGGCTAAAAGTCTCAAGTCAGAAATAGTATCTGCTATATGCTTATTCGTAGTACACACGACTCCGCCCTCCCCACAGGTAATGTTTTTAATCCCATCAAAGGAGTGGCATATAGTATCATAATTACCATGATTAATAGACCAATCTCCAAAACTATGAGCAGCATCTTCTATAAGAGGAATTGAATGATGACGAAGTAAAGATCGTACTTCATGTAATGACCCCAATAAACTAGCGAAGTGGACATGAATAACAGCCTTCGTTTTATTAGAAATTAAGGACAATAAAGAATCAGGGCAAAGAGATAAGTCAGATAACCTTACATCACATGAAATAGGAGTTGCGCCTGTTGCCGAGACGGCCTGATAGGTAGCTACATATGTAAGAGACGGTAGAACCACTTCATCTCCAGGACCAACTCCGTGAGCTTGCAAGGCTAATTGAAGAGAGGAAGTGCCTGAAGATGTAGCGATAGCGTACTGATAGCCATAGGAACAGATCTTAGTTTCAAATTCCTGAACGTAGGAACCAATACCTAAAAACTCCTCACGAAGACATTGAGAAACTGAATTAATATCACTAGTAGTTACTGTACTTTTTGACAAACGAATCAGAGGTAGATTAAGAGCCATTGGTGAGGAAAAGGAGGAATTGATAAATTTGCTTCACTGTAGAACAAACAGGGAAAAGACGAGAGATTAATGTTTACGACAAGTTAATCGAGAGGATGAGTGTGCATCGAAAAAGAAAGAAGAGGCAAGAAGAAGAAAAAAGAAAAGGTCTGAAGCTTGTCTGACAAATATAACATCAACCTTGAAATTAAAAACAACAAAGACAAAGAAAAGGAAAATTTTTGAATACAAGGATGGAACTTGGGCTATCAAAAAAAGATAAAAAATTATGCATAACGTCAAGATGAAAATTCCTTGTGAAGCCAGAACAATAAAAAAGCCATTATCGATATTATTTAAATCGGTGGAAAGCATCCAAAGATGATTACCAAAAACAAAATGACTAGTGCTTAAATAGTTTTGATAGGAAGCCAAAAGAGCATCCAGGCTTTGGGAGGATGAAACATCACCGGAGAAAAGAATTGTAAATGGCTCTAGAAAATATGTAGAATTACTCAATATACGAGTGCCTGAATTAAAAAATAGACCTAACAATAGGAAAATAATTGTCAGGGATACGATGAAACGAACAAAAGTTGAAATTCGAAATCTATAAGAAACTCTGTGAATGTTGTAGAGCTGACAATAAAAATAATACAAGACTAATGGTATTGACATAACGAGGCCAGTTCTACTTGCTAGCGAAGCTAGCGTACTGAATATCAATACAACCCATAACTTAGGCTTACAGTGAACATGATAGTGACAAATAAAATAATAAGAATATAAACCTAATATCAAAAGCAACGATGAGTTAGGATAACCAGCCATTAAACCAGGCTGGCGAAACGGAGAACTCAGGAGGATGTCAAATGAAGGATTAAAAATATAAGGCATGATACTTTTAAAGTCAAATATAAAAACCAAGTATTGAACCAAAGAGAACAATGTGTTAATGACACTGGCAAGGACTGCAGATTTAAATATATCCAAAGGGGAAAGAAAGGATCGCGAAAGCGAAAATAAAGAGATAAATGTAATTAGAGAGTAGCGAAAAAATTTTAAGGGGAAGTTAAGAGCGGAATCATATACAAATAGAGCACCAAATAAAGAATAGAGAAGGCAAACACCAAGCAATGATAGTAGTACTATATAATATGACTTTAATTTATAGCTATATGCTTGACAAGAAGGAGCAAATATAGAAGAAATGAATATACACAGCAATGGAATGATTGATAAATCAATAATGCCATAGACTTTAGGCAAAAGGAAAAAAGCTGTGAGCAAAAAGACAGGTGAGCGGTAAAATGTAAGAAAAGAAGTGAGTGTCAAATTAATGAAAGTCAATAATTTAAAGGGAAAATAAGAAGATTATTTCGACTATTTCAAAAATATGGAAAACTATCTATAGTAAGATTCTGAAGTAAGAGCTTCAACCATAGTTTGAATACCGCGGCGAATGGTAGTACTTGCTTTAAGAGAAGTAATATTGAAAAGTTTAGAAGTATCCCCAAGCATATGAGGAATATCGCCTGGGGTCGATCCAGCCACGGTTATATCAAGTTGTTTATTCAGGACAAATTCTATATCATTTAAAATAGAACCAACAGTTGTTGAAATGCCCGAACAAATATTGACTGATTGATTAAAGGCTAATTCATTGAACTCGATCTTACGAAGAAATTTTAAGACATCATAAATATGAACAAAATCACGTGATCTGTCTAAAGAACCTTTTACAAGAACACTAGGAGAATTAAGAGCTTGTGCTAAATAAATAGAAAGCATCCCTTGGGATAAGTTAACGAGATTTTGACCAGGCCCATAAATATTAAATAAACGAACAGCAGTACTTGATATGCCAAATTTATTATAGAGTTGAAGGTATTTTTCACTAGTCATCTTACCCAACGCGTATGGATTTGAACCTAAAAGTACGGAATCTTCAGAACGAGCTGATGTATCCTCTCCGCCATAAACGGACATAGAACTGGCATAAATTAAATGCCTTGGCTTAACTTTTCTCGCAAACTCAAGAATATTAACCGTTGATGCCAAGTTTGAATTAAAATCATACATAATATCTCTATACGAAATCTCCACAGAACTTTGCCCTGCAAAATGATATATAATATCGTAAGATTGATTCAAAATTCGAAATATATCAGAGTTAGCAGAATCAATATAAAAAAAGTTTGCAGAGTCGGGTATATTTAAAATATTTCCTGTTTTTAGGTTATCAATAATATCAACGATAAAACCACGAGAGATGAGATCTCTAGCAATGTGGCCACCAATAAATCCAGCACCACCAGTGACCAAAGCTCTAAGATTCATAACGTGTATAGAAAGATGAGATGGAATTGTAAGAGCTTGAACGTGAATAAGTCAAATATTGAGAATAGAGTGGATGACTGCAATCTTCAAGTATTGGCGAAGATAGTGGCTTTATTGACAATTGAGAGAGGGCGTTAATGGGAATACCAGAATATTCTGCAATAAGCGACAATTGAGTGGAGGGTGAATTCACAAGATCCTCAAATCGCAAAATGAGAGAATTACCAGAAGAAATAACAGATCCTAAAGCTAACTCAAAGTAATCCAAATAAGAGCGAAAAGAATTGACAGAGAAGAAAGCATTTGACTGATTCCTATACCACGCAAAAGACGACCTGTCTAATATGTCAATGTAAGTGGCAATGGGGTCTCTAATAAGAAGTATATTATTTATTTTGGGACATAATTTATTAAGCAGCTTTTCCTGGCCAGGGAAACAAACATTGTTCAATATTAAAGCATCATAAGGAACATGAGCATTAGGGGGTGAACAACATAACATGTAAGTGAATAGTGAATCAAGATAATTTTGCGTATATTGAACAAAATCATTTTCCGAAATGCTTAAGAGTAAAGACTTAGGGAAGCTTGTATTAAAAAACTTGTTAAAAAGACGATAAACAGGAAGTAGAGGGAAGGTTTCGGTTAAAAGTGAAAATGGGTGAAAGGTTGTTCGTGTATGCTTCAGTAACTTGCTCAAATAAATACTCGTTTGATGATGAAAGCCAGGTAAAAACAATGAAAAATCACGCCTATAAAATAAAAATGCATCTAATTTATTCTTAGGAGCAATACAATTATAAGAGACTAGATGTGAAAAACGCGAAAGCCTGTGTCCTGCTATTAGAGGATCTAACGTGAGAATCGAAAGATATAATTCAAAGAGTCCGTTCGGATACCTTAGAAGATCAAAATCTTCTTCACGATGAAACGTCTTGAAGGAAGGAGATGAAGTAAAAGCGTCATACAAAAGACTTTTTCCAGATTGATAAAGGCCGTAAATATTTAAGATTGGCTTAGAGTCAAAATCACATGAAGACATAGCGTTTGCGAAAATTAATCACAGTAACAGTTCTTGTACCAAATTCAAGTCTACTACTTGAGTGAAATAAGCGCATATCACAAAGAAAGAAGGAATAAGGGTTTTCGGACAGAAGTGTGCTAGCTTTGTTAATATCTACTTGGGGAAAATAAGTGAGCCTAAGCGAACGAAATAACGACCATAATGCGCGCTTAAAGATATTTTTGGGCCAGCGATGAGATCCCTTAATGTAAAGCATTGGGCCATTTAGTGCATTCACAGGTCCATTATATATAAACAACTTAAGGGAAGGATAAAAAGCATCTACATGAAAGCCCTGACCTGGTAGAGAGTTAGGACTTGGAAAAGATATTTGCCATTGGGTCTGATCAACTATCCAAGGAGAATAATCAAAATAAACATTTAGTATTTTGGAAAGGTGCTTCAAAGGCAATAAAGGAACGGGGTGTTCTAAATGAACATTATAGTGCCGAACGGTTTTACCATTGGTATTACGACTATATGAAAATGAGAGCTCATCAGCCCAGCTTTCTAAATCATGTCTAGCTGAAGACGGTAAAATATCAGAGAGATTTAAAACACCATCAATAAACAAGTCGTGCAGGTCCGGATTATCTTTGACCTGCCTAGTAAAAAGAAATTTCTCACGGAAAGTCGCTATCGGAAGTAGAGAAAACGTTAGAAATCTGTCAACAATAGCACCTAGAGATAGCATAGCAATAATTAAATAACGTGGTCAAAGTAATAGATTAAATGGGCAGTAAGGAAATAATTTATATCTCGAAATGACAGTTATTCTTAAAATAATCTATGACATCATTGCTGGAATCACTTTTTAGAAATACGCAATTGTAAATACTACCTTCACTCAATTGCTGACACCATTTAGAGCGAGCAACAAGACAATAGCCAAAAGTTGTGAGAAGGTCAGTAACATCAGCTTCGGAATAAGCAAACGAGTTAATTTCTAAAATTATTGCCAAAATCTTGCCAGAACGAAGTAAATCCTTAGAACCCAACAATATATCTAGTTCATGACCATCGGTATCAATTTTCAATACAGATTCGCCAGGAAAAGGATGAATAGAATTAAAAACATCAAGGGAAAGAGAAGGGGTAAGAGTTTGTAAGCACTCATTACTGCTTTTCACTGAGGCATATATCTTGTTTAAACCACCTGCTCCAGCACCAGCTTCAAAAATTTGATAGAAAGTAGGCAAAAGAGAAAAATTCTTAGAAGAATCTAGAGCTGCAAGTACAGGGGTAATATTTTTAAAGTTATTGAGAGAAAGGTTCTTTATCAAAGAAACTTGAGACGAAGGGTCGAATTCAAATGCATAAACGGGTGAGTTAGATTTGGAAGCAAATGCCAATGAATAAATGCCAATATTTGCACCAATGTCAATTAGACTCACATCATGTATGTTTCCAAAGTAACTAATAAAGGACAATGTATCGGGTTCTTTCGTTTCAAATGTTCGTGCACGAAAGCGCTCGTGACGAGTATTAATATAGATTCTAAAATTAAAGTCATTGGTTCTAATACTATAAACAAAAGAGTTAAGAAGTCGGGAGCATAGCTTGGAAGATAGCAAAGAAAAAGAATTTTTAATTTTGCCAAGCATAGTGAAATTATTTTTTTTAATCTTAGCACAATACCGTTTTACCTCATTACAAAACACATATTCTACTAGATCTATTATAGCGCTTATTCTTCAAAGGAACATGCAAGTCAAATCGGACAAGGAAAACCGTAAGTGAGGGATGATTTTGATTGAAATAGAATAATAGCTTGATTAAATGATATGGATAAGGGTATTGTTCTTGATTTCATACTTTTTATTTGAATATTTCATGGCAGAAGCGTGATGCGCGATTGTTACGGTTGCAAGATCGTCCCTATGCGAAAATAAGTTGGAAAGTATTGAAGCTTCACTAAAACTATCCAAAGCAGAAGTTGCCTCATCAAGGATTAATAAATCAGGTAACATACATAAGGATCGTGCTATGGCAACTCGTTGTTTCTGGCCACCACTAAGTTTATTGCCAAATTCTCCAACAGACATATCTACACTAAGAGAATCTGATGAACAAATTGTGTAAATACTGCACATATCTAATATAAATTCTAAATAATCAGACGTCAAATCTGGAGATTTGAAAACAAGTATATTCTCAATCAGTGAAGAGTCAAATATAAAAGGTGATTGCGCCACGAGAGCAATAGTAGGACTACAACGCAATTGGTTCGATTTTGGTAGAGAAAAAAGAGTGCGCTGACCCGTAGAAAGAGGAAGTAATCCTAATATTAAGTCTATGAATGTGGTCTTACCAGAACCGGATGCACCAGATAATGAAACATGCTCGCCCTGGCAAATAGAAAAATCAAAGGTGTCAATAAGATTATGACTAGAATCATTGTAAGAAAAAGAAGCATTTGTAAATGACATAATCAAATTCTTACCACCAGAATTTAAGGCTGTACTGACACTTTCAGTGTATTCATAAGTGAAACATTCAGAACTTGATCGATGAAAAAGATGTAAAACTGATACTGCAGACTGACGCAACGACTTTAAGTTTAAATAGGCCATATACACATTTTGAAATAAAGAAAAGAGTTTCAAAGCTGCAAAATATAATATTGCTAATCCAGGGAGAATTTGAGGGGAAAAAACAACTGCAATCGATGTTCTTATGATTACATAAGCATAAACAGCATATTCAATATAAAACCTAGGTAAACTAATAAAAAAGAGGCTTTTAGTTTTATTAATTCTAAGGTCATAGTCTAAAGGTTGAAAATGTTCAAGAAAGTAGTTATCGGCATTGGCATATTTGATTTCTCGAAAACTTCCCAACATTTCTTGAATAGCAATAGAGTGTTTATCCAAGCCGATTCGAACGTCAAGACTAAGCTTATTAATGCGTTTGGAGATATAACGACTCATCATTAGATAAGAACAAAAAAGAAAGGAAAACAGAAACAATGCTTCAAAAAATTGAATATAGAGAACGTATATAAAAAGAAGAACAGCTATTAAAGACGCCGATACTGCTTGCATGCAAAAATAAAAAATATCTACCGTGTCAAATAATTTTGTTATTAACGTAGAACGCAAAACAGACGTTTGTAATTTTTTAAAATCAATATATTGAAGATTTAGTATTTTTCGAAGCAATTCGATCGACAAATAATTACCAATATTTGCCACAATTTTTGCTTGGAAGGAAGTTGTAAAAGTTTTCAGTATTAAACTTAAAGCAATAGAAAAAATGATCAACGAAAGTGTTGCAGAGAGGTATTCACTTGTGACTGATTGATTTTTTGAAAGGGTATTAATAGCTCGATAGAGAAGAAAGAGCAATAAGAAATCAAAAAATCCTATAAAAGAACTCAGAATGCTTAAAAAACCGATTTTTTGTTTAATTTTTTTTGGCAAAATTGAAAACAAATCCAATATTAGTCGATAACTATTTGTAGAAACTGTCATTTCAAGTCTGAGTGCTAGGAGTGTTAAACGATAATGATGAGAAAGAATTACATGAATTATTCGACATCGTGGAAAGGGAATGTAGATAGGGGCAAATTTTCCGCCTCCTCGGGATTATGAAGCTCTGGAATAGAGTTGATTAAAATATTAAAATCATGAAGTCCTGTAAACGAAACCCAAATCAATGGGGGGATTGTAATCCGAGAATGATTTTCAGATGGTGATAACAGCAGATTAGAATATGAGGTAGCAACATCCTTATTGCGATTATCAGCAAAGGAAAAGTTTATCTTTCCAGCAATAACAACAATGTTGAGAGGGAGTTGAAGATGACGCTTCCAGCCTTTGGTCTCATTTTTATGGATATGAGATGCATAAACTTCCTTTATGAGCGAAGTACCAGGCGATCCGATTTGGATAATATGTAAAATATCTCCCTGCGGATGGGAAATACGTTTTAAAGGAGTGACTAAGATATCACTAGGGAGAGAGGAACTTTTCATTTATCAAAGATGTGTAATTTGAGATTTGCTTATCAACAAGATATGCACAACCTGAGGGATCATTCATATAGCAATCATACCACTCTTGCACATACTTCAAAGTCATCGAATAGGACAAGACCGCGTTCCATTTAAGGAACATTTGGGCTTTATCGCAATTCAACTTTAATAATGATGATTCGTCAAACGGTATATTATCACTGATTAAATAAGGATCTCCTGGCGGGGACACGTCGCTCAAGTTCGCTAAATCAGTGATAAGGTTTAGTACTGTTTTGTTTTCTTGGAAGGAGGGCCCAAAATTAAATGCCTCACCATGCAAACAAGTATTAGATCTCAATAAGTAAGCGAGTTTAAGATAACCACCGATAGGCTCTAAAACGTGCTGCCATGGCCGCGTAGATTGAGGGCATCTAATCTCAACTGGCAAGTTGGACGCCCAAGATCTATAAATATCTGGAATAAGGCGGTCAGAGGCCCAATCACCACCTCCTATAACATTCCCTGCTCGAGCTACTGCTATCGAATGCGGTTTTGGATTCTTAAAATAAGACTCTAGATAAGATTGAATAATAATTTCAGCGGCACCTTTTGATCCACTATAAATATCCTTGCCTCCGATTCTATCTGTTTCTCGATAACCCCATGGCCATTCAGCATTGAAATAAGATTTATCACTTGTTATTAATACCGTTTGTGTGCTTTTTTTGATTTTTCTTATGCAGTCCAATAAATTTGCTGTACCAATAACATTCGTGCTTATGGTTTCAATAGGCTTTAAGTATGAAGTAGAAACAATAGCCTGAGCTGCCAAATGAAAAATGACGTCTGGTTGAGATTTAGTAATTGCTTGAGATAGACACTCATAATCACGTATGTCTCCTTCAGTGTGATGCAATTTTTTTTCTAAATCTAAAGTCTCAAACAGCGAGTTCTCGTAACACGGAGGTAGTGCATAACCATCAACGTTTGCACCAAGCCTTAAGAGCCAACTAGCAAGCCAAGCACCTTTAAAACCAGTATGCCCGGTAACGAAAACTTTTAAGCCGCTGAATGATGACATATTATTTAAACAACATTGTTTAGCCAACATGGTGAAGACATAGCCAGCTCATTGAGTTCATTTTTATCTCGTAAAGTATCCATACACTTCCAAAAACCATTGTGATAAAAGCTATAAAGCTTGCCAAGTTTTGCGATGTTTTGAAGAGGAAAATCCTCGAAAGCAACATTTTTATCTGCAGGTATATGGTTGAGTATAGAGGGCTCACATATAAAAAATCCACCATTTATCCAAGATCCATCGCCGGCTGGCTTTTCAACAAAATCTGATACTTGTGAAGTTGTCTCATCTGCTCGAAATGAACCAAATCTACCAGCTGGTTGGACAGCTGTCATAGTGACAAGCGCATTTTTAGAGTGATGAAATTCAAGCTGCTTATTCATATCAATATCTGATAAGCCATCTCCATATGTAAGAAGGAAAGGCTCATTTTCAATATACTTTTGAGCCTTAAGTAGTCTAGTACCTGTTTGAGAATCAGATCCTGTATCAAGCAAAGTTACTCGCCAAGGTTCTGAGGTGTTGGATATGTAACTAACGTTGTTTGTCGCCAAATCGATAGTAACATCACTTTGATGCAAGAAATAATTAACAAAATACTCCTTGATAAAATATGACTTATAGCCAACGAGTATGACAAAATCAGTATGATTATATTTTTCATAGATTTTCATAATATGCCACAGTATTGGTTTACCATTAATTTCTATCATCGGTTTAGGAATCAAATTCGTTTCTTCTGATAAACGTGTCCCAAGCCCACCTGCGAATATTACTACTTTCATGATTTTACGATGTGGATAAAGTAGGACATACTAAACCGATCTGATTGAGCAACTTCCTACCCATGCTACCAAATTGACGCGAAGTGAAAATAGACTTTTTAAAAATACAAGTACCAAAAGCGTTGAATGGAACTGACGAAAAAGTTAAATGACAAATAAATATCAGTTTAGCTTATAAAAATCTAATTAAGAACCACATCAAAAGCTTCAGACAATAACTCATCCTCAACATCTGAAAGTATATGAGGACGGCCTATATCCTCGAGCAAAACAAATCTATTCCCTGTTGATACCCTTTTTTTATCATTTTTCAGCAATGGGGTAAGCTGACTTATTAATGGAAGACTGGGTAATGATAGCTCCGAAATGCGACAAGGTAAACCATACATACTCAATAGTTTTGCTTGAAGATTATTGAGTTGACTGTTATCAAAAACTTTGTCTGTTAAGTAACCTGCACAACATATTCCTAGAGATACAGCCTCACCATGTCTCAAATAATCTTGATATAAGCCATAGAAACTCTCAAATGCTTGTCCAAAGGTATGTCCATAATTGAGAAGAAGGCGTGTTGAAGATTCTTTGAAATCAGAACTTACGAAAAATAATTTTTGCTTAATGCTCCAGCAGATCATTTTATGTAAGGCATCAGGATCCAACGCTAATATCTTATTTGAATTAGAACTAAAGAAGTCAACCGCAGAATAATCAGATATAAGCGACTTTTTTATCGACTCACAAATACCAGCTATAAGATCACGCTGGGGCAAAGTTCGCAAAAATCTGCTATCACAAAATAAAGCATCAGGATTATGATATGTTCCTAAAAGATTTACTTGCCCTTTATGATTAACTCCTGTCTTGCCTCCTATAGAGCTGTCAAGCATACTAGTAGTCGTTGTCGGTATATGAATTAATTTCATACCTCGTTGATAAATTGATGAGGCCATTGCAGCAAGATCGCCCACAACTCCACCCCCAAGCGCAACAATGACTCCGTCACGAGGAATTGAGCTTTCGAAAAGTTGGTCACAAATCAACTCTAAAGATTTAAGTGATTTCATCTCAACGCCTCCATCAACATAATAAGTGCAATGATCGGAGAGGAGATCACAGAAACTCCGACTTGGCAAGACAGATGAATTTTTAAAATAAGAATCAGCTATAATAAATATAGACTTCGGCGAAAATGCAGAGAGGTATGAATGTACAGCTTCATCTGATCTATTGGAAACTATTACTTCATATCGATCGGAACCAATAGTAGCTTCAAATGAAGTACAAATTAAATCATCAGACATTACTGGTACTCTAAGAGGATTGGATCGTTAACCATTGCAAGTTTTACACGAGCTACATCATCATGAATATCTACTGAAAATGAATTAGCAACTAAAGGAAGGGAGTAGACATTCATGTCATTTTCAATAGCTCTCAATAATTCAACATCTTCAAAAGACTCTAATTTTGAAACTGGCAAAGCTGAAAACTTTTCTAATATTGTTGGCCTAAAACAAATGACTGACAAGTGTTTTTGGATAAATTGAGGCCTGTTTCTAAATGGGTGTGGAGTCATAGCGCGTGTAAGGTACATCACACGATTACTAGTCGAAGAAATAACTCTGACCACCGAATCACCAGAAGAATATTGCTCTTGGATCGTAGGAATTACGATATCAGGCTTCTTGCTACTAGATTTAGCAAATTCAACTACTTCGTCGATATTGTCCGGATTAATTAAGGGCTCATCTCCTTGAACGTCGACAATAAAACTGTCAGGAAATTCTTTAGCAACATCTGCAATTCTCTCTGTACCATTATTATAACTTCCCCGCGTAATTTTGACAGATATGTTAAATTTTGAGCATACTTCAGCAATTTCAGTACTGTCAGTACAAACATAAACTTTATCAATAGACTTAGATAATTGAGCTCTCTTTGCCACGTGCACAATCATAGGCATTCCACAAATCTCTAATAACGGTTTTCCTGGCAATCTCCTTGAAGCTAGTCGTGAAGGAATCAAAGCTAATGTTGATTTATTCATGAAGCTGTCCATCCACCATCACAATATACAGTAGATCCAGTCATATATGAATTATCAGAAGACACTAAAAATTGTACACATTTTGCAATTTCTTCCGAAGTAGCCCACCGATTCATAGGTGTGCGGCTCAGGGTCCATTCATAAAGATCGGGCTTATTTTTTACAAAATTTTCATAGTAACTTGTTTTAACAAAACCTGGTGCAATTGAATTTGCTCTAATGTTAAAAGGCGCCATCTCAACGGCAAAAGATCTCATAAATCCATCTAATGCACTTTTGGAAGTGGCATAGGTTGACAGCTCTGAAAATCCCAAATTTCCAACAATTGAGCTGACAAATAAAACGTTTAGGCCCTTATTTTTACTTATATTTATTTGAGCTAACTGATTTGCCATTAGAAGCGGTGATAGCGAGTTAACATCTATAACACGCTGATATGTTTCATTAGTAGCTTCAACTATAGGAACTCTAGATCTGATGCCTGCATTTAACACGCAATAATTGAAAGAGGGTTTATCAACTCCATTAAGGAAAAACGAAGGACTTGAAATAAGAGCTTGACATAAATCATATTGTTTAAAAATAAAAGTATCTGGATATGCATCTCTGAGCTCCTTTATTTCCATTGTTTCAGATCTACTTATTCCAATTATAATTTGGCCGAGTCTTAATTGATTTGACAAAACAGCAAGACCGATCCCCTTGGAACAGCCAGTAATCAATCCATCATAGTGACTTCTATCTAACATTTTAATGGGACAGGGCAGATATTATTCTAGCTAGTCATTACCATTTAGCAATTAATACGAAAATCAAGAAAGGACAGTAAGTATCTATCACGCATAACCACAAAAATCATCTAGCAATAAGTGAGATTAGAAGGCCGAGATCTGAACTCAAGTGCTAAAAATACACCAAAGGCAATTACTGAAGTCAAAGCAGATCTCCGCAACAAAAACTCTTAGTAGAGGTTAATTTGCTCTTGAAAAGTGTCTTACTTGAAGACTAGAGTTCTAATTGGTGTTTAGTACTAGATTCCGGCATATGTCTGAAACTTGAGAATTAGTTAGATGAGGCCCAATAGGTAAACTTAAAATCTCATTAGAAAGACACTCCGCAATGGGATAGCTTTTTAACGAATAGTTAGCTTTATAACATTCCTGCAAGTGAGGAGGTATTGGATAATGAATTAACGAGCCAATACCGGCTTGACTAAGTTTGTCTTGAATAGCATTACGATTAGGATGGCGAATCACAAATAAATGCCACGCAGATTTTGAGCATGAGGAAATTAATGGTGTTATGAATTCAGTATTATCAAGAAGCTTTATGTACTGCTTGGCAATTAGATGTCGTCGTGAATTCCAATCATCTAAAACACGAAGCTTTACTCGCAAAATTGCCGCTTGAATGGGATCTAAACGAGAATTGAAACCTAAAATCTCATTTTTATACTTTTCACGGCTTCCGTAGTTTCTAAGTACTCTAATTCGATCCGCATATTTTATATTGTTAGTAGTAATAGCACCTGCGTCACCGAAAGCACCAAGATTTTTACCTGGATAAAAACTCCAACAAATGATATCACCATGAGTACCAATTCTCTTGCCTTTATATAAAGCGCCGTGTGCTTGAGCTGCATCTTCAATAACATATAAATTATTTTTTTTGGCAATAGTTATGATCGGATCAAGATCAGCTGGTTGACCGTACAAGTGAACTGGTAAAATCGCCTTAGTACGAGAAGAAATTGCAGCTTCAATTTTTTCAGTATCAATATTATATGTTTTAGGATTAGGCTCAACTGGAACGGGTATTGCACCATTAGAGCTGACAGCGAGCCAAGTTGCAATATAAGTATTTGATGGGACTATTACTTCATCTCCGGCTCCAATTCCAAGAGCAGAGATTGCTAGATGTAAGGCGTCTAATCCAGAAGATAGTCCAACTGAGTATTTAGAGCCACAGTAATGAGCCCATTCCAGCTCAAATGCTTCAACTTCTGGACCAAGAACATACCAACCACTATCCAGCACACGTTGAATAGCAGAATCAATCTCAGATCTAAGTTCTTCATATGAAGATTTTAAGTTTAAAAAAGGAACGAAGGATGATGAGTTGCTCATACAAGATAGAATCAAGACGGATTAATTAATTGTTGCAGTAGAATTTAATGTCTCAATAAATGGTTGTTTTTTAATGCAACAAATTCGTTATAGGATCTAATATAATCATCAGAATTGTATGCCATAGATGCAAAAACAAGTAATACTGCATTTTCACTGTAACGATACTGTGTGCCCCATATCATAGCTGGCATATAAACTCCCATATCTGGCCTATCTAAGATAACTTCACAACGATCTTTCCCGTTATCGAGAAGTACACGACAAGAACCATGTAAACAAATAAGAAATTGCTCACATTCTCTATGCGCATGCTCGCCTCGTAACTCTCTTGACGGTACATCATAAACTATAAAATATCGTTGTGGGAAAAAAGGTACTTCAGTAGGGACTTCTCCAACAGACAAAGAACCCCGCGAATCTTTAATCTTTCTCATTAAATATAATGCACATAATTCAACACCTAAATTAACCACTAATGGTCGAGTGTCATCATTAATCGAAAAAATGTCAACCAATTTTGTTTGAGTTAAACTTCCCTCATGTACTGAAGCCTGATATCCCACAATCTGTGCGGGGTTCCCCTCGACAATTGCATTTGCAGGAACTGATTCGTGTACAACGGAACCAGCACGAACCCAGGCTCCAGTGCCGATGCTTAAGTCACCGCTTACGATGGAACCAGCATCAATCCTTGCCAAAGATTGAATTATAATATTTTCACCATCAATTATCACACGATCACATATAATTGCCCCATGCTCAATTATGACCTTATCTGAAATAAGGCAATCAGTACCTACTGAATAACTCGACTCTTGACTCATAATTTTTTGGGGACTCAATGACTATTTAGGTTAACGGGAATGGGCTTAATTGTGAGAAAGCAATTGGATTTCGCATAGTCCATCGAGAAGCCCACAAACATAAAGTTCATTATATACGTGAGAGAATAGTTCTAGTTTAATCAGAAATGCCAATTAACAGCCCTTTTAGACAATAAACATTTATTAATGGTTTTAAGCACTAGACGGCTAAGATTAATCTCTTAATAAACAATCAAAGAGAACCATAGGCTGCAAGCGCACACGCAAATTATTTATATTTACTCAAGAATTATTATTTATACTGTTTAGACAGGATTCGGCAAAATGGAATGCGGCTGGGTCGTAATCACGCAGGGCTTTGTTAAATTTGTCTTGTTCGTTGATTTTAGCTCCATGAGCAATTAACAATTGCGAGGTCTTTTCGGCAGCGCTTCTATTATTACATGCAAATGAATACATTAGCGGAGTTGTACCATTCAAGTTTGTTACATTGGGATCAGCCCCGCATCTTAAAAGAAGTTTGCACAAAGATATATCGCCCTTGTAAACTGCACGAATTAATGGTGACCAACCCATTTTATCTAGAATGTTAATTGAAGATGGATCGCAATCTCGTGTATTGAAATCTACAAGATTAAACCAGTCCCAATCTGTAAACCTCAATACTTTAAGATCATAGTCTATTGTTGATAAAATACAATTATTATCTGATTTTTCTAAGATAGTTCCAGGATATTCAGAACTCTTGGAAGGAAGTATACTCCACGCGCCAACAGACATACCTTCAATTTTAGGAACTTGATACTCACGAAATGAGAATGCTTTTAACTGCCGAACAATTCCGAATGCGGTATCTTTAGTGTCAATAACAATATCTCGATAATTAATAGAATTTTTTGAAAAATATGTCGAGCCTATAGATGGCTGTGGTATTGATGCTACTGGATGGTTTGCCACTAACTTATCGAAATTCCCGCAGAAAAGAGTAAAGCCATGACTCATATATGCGAAATAAAGCTCCCTACAATTCCAATTATTGTTGATATCGAATTTTTTCTGGGCAACAATATTTCCAGTGTCAATACCCGGATCTATTTCATGTAGCGTAACACCAGAGCGCTCGCAGCCATGAAGTAAAGGAAGAGCTGATGTATACATACCCTTATAAGCGGGCAATTCTGAAAAATGTATATTGTAAAGTCTTTGAGATGCAAACTGTGCAGGTCTTATTATTCGATCAAATTCAAGTGAAATAAACACTAAATTATTAATTTTCTGAGCCTCTTCAAGAGTAACAATAGGTATGGAAAATTCACCGGCGAATCGTGCTAGCGATGGTTGCCAATTTGAATTTCCCGTATCATTCTTATTAGGACAAACCATTAATCGTTCACCCCATCCTTTACTAATCAGATAAAGCAATGCATCAACTGCAATTTGGTTTTTACCTGCAATACATATGTGATATTTTGGCATCATTCTACTGATTTGAGTTGGATTATAATTAGCATAGACCTTGAAGCAAACTCACAACTGCATACATTTTTAACAATACAACAAGGCTATGTAATATCCATGAAATAAAGAACTGATTTAAATGGTTCGGCAACTTTTTAGCCGGCCAAAAATCACACACTTAGTATCAAAAGAGAGCATTCATTATCCTGTAATTTAGACGTTTCATATGAAGAATATGGTGGTAGTACATGCAAATAGTGCTATCAATAAGCACAAAATAAAGAGCGATTGGAGCCTAGTCAACGAACATTCATGAGCAAAAAATTTAGACCAACATTAATAAGTTCTGCATTAAGATGCATAGTTGCAACCAGTTAAAAGCACTCAACAATATTAAATTGAAGAAGAAGCTTCAATATTTATTTTAGCTGACGCGCCCCCCCTTTTTTTTACCCAGATTCCCTGAATGTCCTACCAAAAATGAGGTTCTCATATTGATACTTAGTGGTGCATGTCAAGAAGAAATCGCTTAAGAATTTCCATTTAGCACCATGCTAGGCATAGACTTATGTTCAGTTTTTGAAAAGTCATAACACACTCGTCACGCCTGTCGACATATCAAAATTTCTATATGGCAGATTCTCCTCAACCAAAATGCGACGGACGTTCTTGAAGTACGGGATAGTGCATGCCTGAACTTAGTTAGTCACATCAACTTTTAGCGACGGTCTGTATTATGCAAAACTAGAGATCAAATGAGGGACCAGGTCAACCATTAACTATAATCACTGAGAGATCTTCAACAGCTTGATTGATTTAATCAAAAGCAAACACATTACACACGATTGCCTTCTCAGCAAAGCGACCTCACTAAAATCACTCAAACCAAAAAACATTCAAGGAACAAGTCTCTATATATGGTCTGTGCTATAGAAACAACTGTTCATTAACCTACCAAGTCAGCGAGAGAGGCTTGAAATAAAGACATCTAGATCACCAATGCCATCGATGGAGGTTGCCACCTGCACTCTTGCAACAAGCTCATACTCTGAGAGATCCCTGAAATCTGCTGATAGCAAGAATTTCTGGATGGGTAAAAGCTTTAACTCCCCAATTACTGTTAAACCGACTTAAAATAGTCAATCTGCATAGAATTAAAAGCGATTGTCTAAAAATATTTATAGCACACCAGATCAAAACACTTAACTCCCTTAATCTTGCGTCTAATTGACAAATGTCAATAATTGTTTTCTTTTGACAAAGATTGCAAAACTAACAATTCTCAAATCGCGGCTTGCAAGATAACCAAAACTGCCGCCAGATCATTCAAAGCAACACGGTGTTCCTTAGCCTGGCTTAGCAAGGGCTTAAGGCTCATTTGACCTGATTCAACCTCTTCTTCACCGATTACTGCTGCCCATGCAGCACCACTTCGGTCCGCACGTTTGAATTGCTTCACGAAAGCAGCACCTGAAGTATCAAGCTCAACTGAGACCCCTGCAGCTCGCAATTCCCTAGCCAACCTCAAAGCAAAAGTCTCAGCTTGTTTGCCGCGATTCACGAGGTAAAGGTCCGGAGCGATATAAGACGTGAGTCTCGCAGCAATCCCATCAGCGTCCGCTAATGCCGCGGCCCCCAACACCAGCATCAACCTCTCCATTCCCAACGCCCAACCCACCGCAGGCGTGGGAGGGCCGCCCAGCTGCTGAACCAAACCGTCGTATCGACCACCGCCGCAAACCGTTGACTGAGCGCCGAGCTGATCGCTAGTGATCTCGAAAGCAGTATGACAGTAATAATCAAGTCCACGAACAAGTCGAGGGTTGAGCTGGAACGGAATCGACAGCTTATTCAGAAGAAGCTGCACAGCTTCAAAGCGCTCTGAACTTTCCTCGCTCAAGGCCTCTTGCAATGTGGGTGCATCTGAGAGCAAGTCCTGAGTCTTGAGATTCTTGCTGTCAAGTATGCGCATAGGGTTAGTAGACAGTCGCTGCTGGGAATCAGCATCCAATTGGTCCACTCGTGCACCTAGCCAGTTCACTAACTGGTGCCTATAGCGCTGACGATCTTCCAGAGTGCCAAGGCTGTTGATCTGGAGTTCCAAACCGGATACACCCAGTTCACCAAGAAAATCCCAAGCCAAGGCGATCACCTCTACATCACTACGGGCACTAGTCACACCAAGAAATTCAACACCGATCTGATGAAACTGGCGCTGGCGGCCGGCCTGAGGACGCTCATAGCGAAACATGGGCCCTGAATACCAAAGCTTCTGAGCTCCCTGACTCAGTAAGCCATGTTGTATGGCAGCACGAACAACCGAGGCGGTTCCCTCAGGGCGAAGGGTGCAGGAGCGATCGCCACGGTCAAGAAAGGAATACATCTCCTTGCCCACCACGTCAGTGGCTTGACCAATCCCGCGTGCAAAGAGATCAGTCAGCTCAAGCAAAGGCGTCCGAATCTCCTCGACCCCAGAGCGCTGGAAAAGGGCACGAGCTACAGCCTCTACCGCTTGCCAACGGTGAGTCTGTTCGGGCAAGAGGTCGACCATGCCACGAAGGGGCTGCAACTGACTCACACATTTGTCTCTTTGGTGGAACCATTTTGCCTGGCTGCATCACCTCCTTCACTCAACCCAATTCCAACCCTGGCTACAACCCGCTTACATCAGGGAGCGGAATGACATAAGTTCCCACCAACCTGATTGGTTCAGCATTGCTGAATATCCGTTACCTGACCGTCATCGCTTCGGGAGCCCTGCTAGTCCTGCAACCTGTCGCAGTGAATACTCAGCAGATTATTGAAATAGAAGAGTCAACGACTAGGCAAAAACCTCTCCCTTTAGAACAGCGAGCTCAGATCTCCTACGACACCTACATTCTTGGCCCAGGCGACGGGCTTCAGATCGAGTTGCTTGATCTGCCAGAGCTCAGCGGAACGTTTTCGATCGGTCCCGACGGGACCCTCTATCTGCCCCGCTTACGCGCATTATACGTGGAGGGACTCACCATTGAGGAACTTCGGTACTTCCTCACTCAGCAGTTCAAAACCTATGTGCGTAACCCTCAGGTGTATGTGCGTCCCGTTACGTACCGGCCGATCCGCGTCTTCGTAGGAGGAGAAGTAAGACGACCTGGGTACTACACCCTCAGTGGTGTACAGAATATCGTCGAAGATGTGACTTCAAATAATTTAACTGATGTCGACACTGGAATAAATGCTCTAGGACAAGGCGTAACCTCAAAAAGATCGACACTTACTAGTGGAAGTAGTAGCGGGAATCTCTTCCCAACTGTATTTGACGCCATCCGCACTGCTCAGGGCGTAACGCCCTACTCCAAACTTTCAGAAGTACAGGTCACTCGAAGACAAGCCTATGGACTTGGCGGAGGCCGCATAAGAACAAATCTAGACTTTCTTTCTCTAATTACAGA
Source organism: Synechococcus sp. UW179A (assembly GCF_900473965.1). Classification (NCBI taxonomy): domain Bacteria; kingdom Bacillati; phylum Cyanobacteriota; class Cyanophyceae; order Synechococcales; family Synechococcaceae; genus Synechococcus; species Synechococcus sp. UW179A. The sequence continues at coordinate 161,953 of NZ_UCNJ01000018.1, forward strand.
AGGTAACGAGTCACAGAATATCAGACTTTTTGATGGCGATGTAATCAGCGTAGCCAAAAGTCCCGTAGTACTTCGCAACCAGCTACTCATGGCTGGAAAATCAAATTTAAGCCCACAATTCATGGAGGTCTTTGTTACCGGTAGGGTCAATAATCCAGGAGGTGTAACTATTCCTCAAGGCAGCTCACTCAATCAAGCGATTTCGTTGGCTGGCGGGGTCAAATTACTAAAAGGTAAAGTCGAATTTGTGCGATTCAACCGAGAAGGCACTATCGACAGAAGAATATTTGCCTATCAACCCGGTGCAGCTGCAGATGCAGCCAATAATCCAGTTTTGGCAGCTGGTGATTTAATTCGAGTCCAGGATTCCATCTTGAGCGGGAGCATAAGTGTATTTAATGAGTTAACCGGTCCCTTCGTTGGCCTTTATTCCGTTTATTCACTTTTCAATGAGGCTGGGCAATGACAAAGAACCTTCCTTCGAATCAAACAAGTCTTGCCATAAACGCCCAGGCTGACAATGAAATTGATTTGAGGCAAGTTGCAGGAGCTCTATTACGCAACAAATTTTTAATCGCTAAAATTAGTGCGGCCACTCTTATTCTTTCTGGGCTTTATGCGTTTATACGAAAACCAGTTTGGGAAGGTCAATTTCAGATCGTGCTTCAAAACCAAACCGAGGCATCGAATAGGGCTATGTCTCTGGCTCAGTCAAATCCAGGATTAGCAGAAATGATTGGAGTTGGACCAAATACGAGCAACCTGAAGACAGAAGTGCAGATTCTTGAAAGTCCTTCAGTTTTAAAACCTATTTTTGATTTCGTCAAAAACCGAAAAGAAAAACTAGGTGAAAACGTAAGCAGGTGGAGATATGCAGACTGGGTTAAAGATAATTTATCAATCGAGCTAAAGAAAGGCACCTCAGTTCTTAGCCTTGAATACCGCGACACTGACAAAGATCTAATTTTGCCAGTAATCGATCGTATTTCCAAGGCTTATCAGAGTTACTCGGGACGGGATCGGGCAAAAGGGATTAGTAATTCCATCAGTTATCTCGACGAGCAGATCGGGATTTATCAAAAAAAAAGCGTTACCTCTTTGAGAACAGCTCAGAATTTTGCAATCGAGCAAGACCTAACTGCTTTGACAGGCGATGGTGAGAACGACAATGAAATCAAGAATGCAATCAACATTGAAGCGATCCGAGTACAAGCCGCTAATCAAATCCGCAACATTAACGAGCAGCTCAAGCAACTGAATCAACTTGATGACAATCCCGAAACTTTGATGTACCTCGGGCGTAATATCCCCGAGCTCGCCTCCCAGGGCCTTCCTCAAACTCTTGATCAACTCGATACTCAATTAGCCCTTCTCAGGGCTAAATACACCGACAAGGATGATTCGATTCGACGGCTTTTAGAGCGGCGACGACTGCTAATTGAAGTGTTCAAACGTCAGACCTACGGCTACCTCTACGCCCAGCGAACAGCAGCCAAGGCTCGACTTGCTGCAGCAGAGAGACCCAAGGGAGTGTTAATCAAATATCGAGAACTCCTGCGTACTGCAGCCAGAGATGAGGCCACCCTCACCCGGTTAGAAGCCGAACGGCAGGTTTTTGCTCTTGAGCAAGCACGCAACGAAGAACCCTGGGAGCTGATCTCAACACCAACGCTTCTCGACAACCCTGTAGCCCCTAGTAAAAAGAGAATTATGGCTCTTGGTTTGTTGGCTGGAATCGTTCTTGGCGGCGGCGCTTCTCTTGTTGTGGATCGCCGCAAAGGCTTGGTGTTCAGCATTGATGAACTGCAAAATCTGCTGCCATGTCCGCTGCTCAAGCACTTACCTGCCCTGGCCCAGGACACATGGACCGATGCAGTAGACCTGCTCGCCTCGGGCCCCTTGGCAGAAACCGGGGGAAACAAAGCCATCGCCCTAATCCCTGTGGGCAACGTACCAAACGACCAGGTTGAAGCTTTTAGCGCAGAACTACGTCGCGCTCTCAAAGGCCGTGAGCTGGTTGTGAATGCCGACCTGCGAAAAACAAGCGAGTGCGCCACCCAGCTTTTACTCGCTGCTCCCGGAGTTGCCACTCGCACCCAGCTCTCACAATTCAGCCAAAAACTTGCGCTGCAGGGAGCTCCCCTTGCCGGTTGGGTGCTGCTTGATCCTGAACTGGATCTGGGGTGAAGTACACACCACCATCTCAAAGCAGAGTGCGCAGGCTTCTGATTTCCAGTTCCTTTTTGACAATCGGAGTGGGAGGTGGGCTGCCTCAAGCAACACAGGCACAGATCGTGTGGGAGGTCATCGACTCGCCTGTCGTAACCTCTCCTCCCGTGATCTGGGAACCCGTCTCTGACTCAGACGAGCGAGTTCCATCAATGAAGGCTGTTTCTTGGCAGGTTGTGCCGGGATCGGAGCAACCAGATCAACCATCGACGGTTGTGGCTTGGGAATTGCTGGACGCTGAGGAGGTGACTAATCTCCCAACCCCAGAGACTGCGTCGACAACTGAGGTGAATCCACCCGCCAGCGTGGAACAAGCCGAAGCGCTGCTCAGCACCATCCCTCTGAAACCCAGCGATTACCTACCCCTGCTGCGACTTTCACCTTCAGTCCCCACTGCAGAAACCTTGCCCGCTGATCAGTGGCGCATCTCGTTTGGGACCATTTCGCCCTTCAAAAGCGCTGCAGGCACTGGCAATCAAAATTATTCGATCAATCTCGACGTTGGTTTCAACGACAGCCTGATGCTGTCATTTTTTATTAGTCAGGCCGATGACCCGCTCAACGCACCACTCACCGGTTTCGCAGTACAACCGGCCAATTTTTGGCAAAGCTACGGTGCCGCGGCCAGCTGGCAAGTGCTCGACCAAAACAACTGGAAGCTGGCCATCAGTGGCTCACTAGAAGCCTGGGAAGTAGGAAGTGGCGGAGACGACTCATTCTCCGCGTCAGGAGACAGTGCCAGCCCCAATATTTTTAATGACTCCGGCAGCCGAGTCTTCACACGTAATTTCGTCGGATCCATAAGCCTTCCTGCGAGCTGGCAAGCCAGCGAAAATTGGCAATTCAGCTTTGCTCCGGGTGTGAGCTTCCTGCCTTCAACGCAAGGCTCGGACCAGGGTGGAGCTGGAACGTTCTATGGAACCAACCCCTACGTCAGTGGCGGAGTTCTGTTCCAACCGTTCCCGGAGCTGGGCTTCACCGCCAGCATCGCCCAACCGATCGGCAGCGGCACTAACAGCTTCGATGCAGATCTGGTGTTTTCTCGCGTTCCCATTCTGTCCGCCGGGATCAACTGGGATCTCAATCCACGAATCGGGCTGAAAGGCTTGATCACCAATGGCTTCGGAGCAACGCCTGCCACGGCACTGCTCGCTTTACCCTCAGATAACCGGATTGGCTATTCCGCAAGCTTCGTGTTCACGCCTGGCACTGCAGATACACCACAGGTGCCGCTCACACCAAGGCAGCAATCGTTGGCCAAAGGGGGACTCACGGTCAACACCGCCCTGGTGCCACCGGACACCAACACAGAGGCGTGGATCAATGCTGATAGCGGAGGGAACGTCAACGGATTCGTTGGCTATTCCCTCTCCAACATCTTCCAGCTGACTCTTTTCAGCGGTGGACTTTACAACAACGTGCCCCAAACCACGCCCCAGGCGCGCCTGTACGCCAACGATGGTGCTTGGAACTGGCGCATCGGCGGCAAAGCCGTTGCCTTTAGCCCTCTTCGTGGCGCTCCCTTCTGGGGAGGGGGGCGTATCACCCTTGGGAGAAGTAATCAAGAGAGCAGCAGCGGCCAGGGCTATGTGTTCGCAGAAACCATGGCCACCTGGGAAGCAACCAAGGGATTGGCGATCAACTTCAACCCGAAAGTGGCCTTGAGCGGTGCAGGCGACCTCTGGGGATTAGGGATCAGTTCCAATCTGCAACTCTTCCCAGGCTGGGAGCTCGTACCCGAAGGCAATGTCGTGATCAATCAACTATCCCAAAGCAACGGCACCCTGGGGCTTCGTTGGCACGCCACGGACAGCGTGGCGCTTGAGGCCTACGGAAGCACTGCTGCCTCGCTGCTCGACATTGGTCAGTTAATCAACGCCGAACAGGTGCGCTGGGGCGGACGATTACTCATCGGCTTCTAGTAAACGATCTCGGAACAAGCCTCAACAGAACACCCGATGCACTGCGCAACGTGAGACGCCCGGTCCATTCAGGGCTTGAGCTGTCATCACCAGGGAAAAGCTGAAAGTGCTTGATGAGTTCAGCCAGCACCAATAAGGCTTCCTGTTGGGCAAACGCAGCTCCTGGGCATTTGCGCGGTCCTAAGCCATAGGGAAGCCAAGCTTCTTTGCGACAGAGGATCTCCTGATCCGTTGCTGTGCCATCTACAAATCGCTCCGGGCGGAATTGGTGTGGTTCCGGCCAATAGTTGTCATGGCGATGAATCACCCAAGGAGAGAAAGTCAACAACGATCCCACCGGACATCGGCTGATCGCTGGTGCTTGCTGCGGGCAATCCATCGATGGAACCGACAGGTCGGTGTCTTGATGAACCCGTTCACGAATAAAGAAACTCACCGGCGGATAGAGGCGCAAGGTTTCCTGAAACACTGCTGCCCCGAAACGAAGCTGCCTCAAGCTTTGATGCGTCACCACCTCAGGCAGAGATGCCACCTCTGCATGCAACTGGCCCTGAGCCTCTTGATCCAGAGCCAACAGCCAACAGGCACTGCTCAAGGCACTGGCTGAGGTTTCATGACCGGCCAGAAACAGAAAGCAAATCTGATCAACCAATTCCTCGGCCGTGAAGGAAGTACCGGTTTGTGGATCCACGGCGGCAAGCAGGGCACCCAGCAGATCCTTCCCACCAGCCTCAGGCTGCGCGAGTCGCTCCTCAATCACGCCTTGGATCCACTGGCGAATCACCAGCGCATCGCGCGTGAGCGAGCGCTGCACCCAACGCCGTGGCAAGCGAGCAAAACGCAAGATCAGTGCCCGGGCGGCCTTGCGTTGATAGCGCCCAAATGCCTCAAACACCTCACGCGCTTCTCCCTCCTGCACCGGTCTGCTGAGGATCGTGCGCACGATCACATCAGCGGTGACCCAGGTCATCGCAGCCTCGATATCGATTTCAACTCCTTGCTGGCTGCAATCGCCTTGCTCGGAGAGCTGCTGCACAAGCCGCTCCAACATGGAGTCTTTTGCAGCCTCCATCGCAGGAAACACCTGCTCCAACTGAGCCACCTGAAACGCCTGATCAACCAAGCGCCTCTGGCGTGCCCATTCGTCTCCATTGACAGAAAAAATCGCTCGGCCAATCAGAGGTTCAAGAATCCAAAGCGTGTAGGGGTGCTTTGGAAAGGCCTCCACCTCCTGTACGAGCACTCGCCTCAGCAGTGTTCGATCATTCACCAAAAACACCCTCAGGCCCAGCAGATTGAGCTCACCGAGAGCGATGCGGAAATCCCATTCATTGAGCAAACCAAACCAACTGCTCCATCCCCGCTTCAAGCGACGCAGCACGTTGGCGGTGTAAGGCAAGGGTTTTGGCCAAGGGGGTGTGATGGCCATCAGATCGTGCTCTCTCCAGTCATCAGCCCGCAGAGATCCAAACCCGCAGCGGGATTGGTCAAATAGTCGAAATGGAGGTCAAACAGCTGGGCCAGCCATTGCCGCTTGCGCTGTAAACCGTTGGCTTGACGCAGGTTCAACAGCTGCATTCGCGGATAGTCACAGCTGTCTCTCCTTGGCACAGGCAAACCGCAGGCTTGATAAGGATTCACGCCGGCAAAACACATCAAATCATCGAAGGAGGTGACATCCAGCCAGGGCAAACAGGGTTCGATCGCCAGCGTCTTGAGATCATCTAGAAAAGCCTCCGCACCTGGATACAAGCCCAGATTGGCCAGGTTCTGCCCCAGGCTCAGCAAACGCACCTTGGACGTAATAGCGATCGAATTGGGATGGCGTCGCAATTCAGCCGCCACCATCGCCAACACAAACGATCCGGAACTGTGACCCACTAACAGGATTTCATCAGCAGGAATTTTGTCTTCCAAAGACAACAATGCCCCCACCAACTCCTGCACCCGCTGGCGCAGCATCGTATCTCTCAGGCTGCCCAGGCGATGGGTGAACAAAATGGAGCGACAGAGCCACACCACACCCAAACGATCCGCCAGCCGCCAGCCCTGCCAGAGCACAACAGCCACCACCAACGGTGCCAACGGAAGCCAGAGCAAGGAAGCCAAGACCCCAGCGGCAATCGCTGCAAGCGTGACCAAAATCAAAACCATGACGGGGTAAAGCCCGCAAAGCGCCACACCAGGGCATAACCGCGCCGTACGCAGGACTCCCCCCTGCAGCAGATAGGCCCGCGCAAATCCAAGCAACTGGGTCAGCAACGGCCAGGGATGCTTTGGCCAGTTCGCACGGGCAATGTCATCCCAATGCAAAAAAGCAAGCTCATAGTGTTGATCAACCTCAGGATCCAACAAAGGCCAGCGGGTGATCCTTTCACCTTCCTGGCGAGACCCCAAACGCCAACCACGCTGTTTCATCAGCCGCGCAAACAAGCGCTGATAATGCGCCACACCACGGGGGTCAAACCCGCTGAGGAAGTACGTGCGTCGTCTGCACGATGATCCGGTCTTCTTCAACTCGTCTGCTCGATTCACAGCCATGTCCATCCAGCTTCACCTGCGATCTGCATTGCTCGGGCTGGGGATCGTGCTGACACATCTACCAGCAACGCCAGCGGACGCTGCGCAAGCAACGTCGATCCAGATCCAACAATCAGGCAACACCCGTACGGCAGTCATGACACTGCCCGTGTCACAAGCACATGCCTGGAGAGTGCTCACGAACTATGTCGCCACGGGAGAGGCGATGCCTGACATCAGCAAGGTCCAGCTGCTGAGCCGTGAAGGCAACCTGATTCGCATGCGCCAGACCTATCAAGCGCCGTACACCTTTGGATTGAAGATCAGCGCAACCCTGGCCGTACAAGAAAGCCCAAAAACGGCGATCAGCTTTCAGATGCTTCAAGGCGATCGCATTCGCAAGCTCAATGGCAGCTGGACGCTCACGCCAACACCAACGGGAACTCGTCTGCGCCACACCATCACCCTGGTTCCCGAGCTGCCAGGCATGCTGCAACCGGTCTTCGCTGAACTCACCCGCAACAGTTTGCGTGAATCAATGCAACGACTCAGTGGGCTGATGCAGGCCAACAACTAAACCTCAACACCCCGATCCCTGCAGAGCACCACGCGCGAGGGCCTTAGCTGCACGGCGTAGTCGACACCACGCCATGAAACATGGCGCGTTAACAAGGCCGACAAGGTGGCCAGTCCATCCACCAATTGGCCAGGGAGAAGTCCTACGAGCCAGCCCCAAACCCGAACAGGGTCCTGTGGGCGCAGCAAAACTTGGATCCAGCAGAGCAGGCCAACACATCCCAGCTCATAGATCAGCACTGCCAACCAGGCACCTTGAAACAGCGCGAACAGCAACAGCAGCACACTGCCCAGGCCGTGGAAGGCCACAAGTGGCCAAGCGGGGTGGTGCAGGCGAGCTGTGAGCAATTGACGAGTAATCCAACGGCCCAACGGCAGCATGGGCTGGGCTGGATCAGGATCCACCATGAGCAGGTTGGGTTCGAAGCGATAGCTCAATCCCAACTGCCGCAATGGGCCGAGCAAACCCGTGTCTTCACACAAACCACGCCTTAACAGCTCGCTCCAATCACCGGCCTCCACCAGCTCACGGCGAACGCAAAGGGTGCCGCCCCAGGGAATCTGCAACAACGTCATCAGCACCACAGCCCCTGCATTCCAGACGGCTCGTGTCCAGCTGCTCCAACCCAAAGCTCCAAAGGTGGGGGCATGGGGGCGAAACCAACGATTTCCAGAGATGGCACCCACCCCTGGTTGGAGGCAAGAGCGCGCACAATGTTCCAAGCCGTTCGCTGGGAAACGAATATCGGCATCCAGCAGCACAACCAATGCGCTGCTGGGGTGAAGCTGAGACAACGCCTGGTTCAGTGCTGCACATTTCAAAGACCCCTGGTCAGGGCGCTGAAGAAGGCTGCAGCAGCGCAACTCAGTCCAGGCCACATCCTCACGAGCTCGCCAAGGCTTAAGCAAGTCCCAGGCTGGATCCTGATCACTGTCCACCACCACCTGCAACCGCCAGGGAGCGGGATAGCTCTGATCAGCCAACGCCTCCAGCAACCGCGGCAAACAGGCATCGACACCGCGCAAACACAACACCACTTCCAAGGAAGGCCAAGCACCTTCAGGAAGAGATGCTGGATCGGACGAACGACGCAAAACCCGCAAACGCTGGCTGAAGGCAAAAACAAGCAGGGCTTGCCCAAGCCATAGGGCCAAGAGCAACACCGAGGCTGGCATCAGCGAGCCAGTTGTTCCTGCTGAAGCAGCACTGAGGCCCAGGGCCCAATCAACTGATGCCAGGGGGGGCAGCGCACACCATGGGTCTCCAAAACCTGAGCCGTGTAGGCACAGCTGGGGCGAGCCCGCTGACCCACGCAATTGCGCTCGGGATAGGTCAGCCCATCTTCACCCCAACTCTGCTGCAGGAAGGGCAGCAAAGGCTGGAGAGGATTTCCTGGGCTCCGCTCAATCTCAACAATCCACTCCTGCATCGGCAAAACGCGCCAACCGTCCATGCCATCGGTGAGTTGCCTCAACAGAGTGGTGAGCAGGAGCGGTTCAGGATGCTGGAGATGGAAAGCATGCCCTTGTGCCTCGTCACTCCAGGCCAGAGCCGACACGGCATCAGCAACGTAATCAACAGGCACCACATCCAATTCCCAGGCCAAATCAGGCGAAGCACCCAACACCAAACAGCCCTGGAGCAGGCGCTGAAGCAAGTCGCCTTGGTGCCAAGCACTTCCGCAGGATGGACCTGCAATCAACGGGGGCCGGTAGATCGAAACAGGCAGTCCGGCTGCTGAAGCGCGGCGCACCATCCGGTCCGTGACCCATTTGGTTTGGGAGTAGCCGAGCTGGATGCCTCGCCAATCCTCGAGCGGATCGTCTTCCTGAATCAACTGATCCCGGCAGGCATCGGCCTCAAACACCGCCACGCTGGAGATCAAGGCGAATCGTTTTGGTGTGTCCGCAGCTGCTAGACGCAGAAGCTCGCGCGTTCCGCCCACATTGGTGGCCGCCAATTGGGCATAGCTCGCCATCTGGCTCAACTGGGCACCGTTGTGGAGGATGCCGCCAATGCCCTTGCCAAGTGCAGCAAACTGGCCGGCATCCAAGCCCAACCGAGGCTGGGCGAGATCGCCAAGAACCACCTCCAATCGCTCCTGCCAGGCCTGCTGCCAAAGCCCATAACGGCGGAGGTTCTGCTCCAACCGCTCCATGCCTTGCTGCTCAGAGGCCGCTCGCACCAAACAGCGAATCCGCAAATCCGGCCATTGGCTGAGTTGTCCCGCCAGGAGATAGGCACCGAGGAAGCCACTCGCGCCAGTCAGCAGAAGCTGTTCTCCAGGCGCCTCCACGGACGGGCCCTCCGGCAATGACCAACGGTCGTCCAGCTGAGCCTCCTGACCAAGATCCAATCCCTCCTGTGCCGCTGCAGACCCATCGGGCAACAAGCGCTCGAGAGCCATGCTGGCCAGATCATCCAGGCAGGGGGCGTCGCTGAACGCAGCCAGATCAAGGCGCCAGCCCAATGCTTGCTGCACTTCGGCAGCAAACTCTGCCGCCATCAGCGAATCGAGCCCTAAATCAAACAGGCTGGCGTGAGCATCGAGCTGAGCTTCCGGTTCTTCCATCACTGCGGCCAGAAGCTGTTGAAGCGTCGACAGCAGCCAGGGCCTGCGCTGATCCGCTGTCAAAGCCTCCAACTGAGCGCGAACCTGGGCTTCTGATCGGCCCGGAAGTTCATGAATCAAGGACCGGAACCAAGCCGCCTGGCGGGGCAGGGCCTGACTGACGAACTGCGGCCAATCGACTGCCATCACCGCGACCACTCCGCTGCGGCCTCGCTGCAGCAATGACTCCAGAGCCGACAACGCTTCGTCTTCCGCCAGAAGATGAAGACCTACGGATTCAAAGCGCCGCTCCAACCCTGCAGCCATGCCCGAACCAGCCCAAGGCCCCCACTGAATCGCCAGCTGGACTGGCCCATCAGAGTCCGCATGGCGGCAGCTGGATTGAACAGCCCCATTGGCAGCGGCATAGACCAACTGGCCAGGCGAACCCAGTGCCGCGGCGATGGACGAGAACACCACCTGGAAGTCGAGGTGTTCAAAATCTGCTGGCTGCAGCCTTTGAAGCTTGTCCAGTTGCTGCTGGGGACCAAGTTTTGCCTCAAACACGGCATCGAGACTGGAACGTTCAATCCCACCAACGCGCTGATCTTTCAGCACTCCAGCAGCATGGAAGACGCCACGCAGCGGCATGTCCTGAGGCAATTCAGCGAGTGCTTGCGGAAGGTCGTCCCAGCAGAGCGCCTCAACCTGCACACCCTGAGAACGGATGCGGTCCAACCACTCGGCCGTTTCCGAGCTTGGTGCTGGCAGACGTCGACCCACCAACAACAACGAGCGCGCCCCCCGATCCACCAACCAGGACTGCAAACGTTGCCCGATCCCTCCAAAAGCACCCACCACCAGATAAGTGCCGTCGGTGCGAATGGCACAAGGAGGGGCTTGGCTGGGCAGGGTGATCACCAACTTGCCCACATGCTTGCCCTGCGCCATCCGCCGAAAAGCGTCCTTGCACTTCTCCAAAGCAAAGGCTGAGACCGGCAACGCGGGCAGGGTTTGGTCCTGGGAACCCGCCACCAATCGCAGCAATCGCTGCCTCAAGGGTTGTGGGTCGCGAGCTGCCACTTCCAGCAGGTCAAAGCGGAAATAGCCCACGTCAGGCCGTCGTTCGCTCACCTGCTGGTCGCTCCAGATCTCCAACTTGCCAAGCTCCACAAAGCGCCCGCTAGAAGCCAGCGCCTGGAAACTGGCATCCACCCACTCACCTTTCAGGCTGTTCAGAACCACATCAACGCCGCGGCCTTCGGTGTGCTTGAGCACCTGTTCAGCGAAATCAGTAGAGCGGGAATCGAAGACCGCCTCCACACCTTGCTCCAACAATCCAGCCTGTTTGGCCTCACTGGCGGTGGCCAGGATGCGAGCACCACAGCGCAAGGCCACCTGCACAGCTGCCTGCCCCACACCACCGGCAGCCGCATGAATCAAAACCGTTTCTCCAGCTTGAAGCCGGGCCAGCTGCTCGAGCCCATGCTCCGCCGTGAGATAGGCCGTTGAAAGGCTCGCCCCCAGCACGGGATCCAACTCGTCTGGCCAGGGCACGCAGAGGACGGCTCTGCAAGTTACGTGGCTTGCCAGGGTTCCAAGGGTGAGCGCGGCAAGCATTCGCTGGCCCAGCAACGAGGAATCCACCCCGGGACCAACAGCGACCACCCTCCCGACGGCTTCGCCACCGAAAGGCAATTGAGCATTGGCTCTCAGCCCGAGGGATTGATTGTGACTTTGCAGAAGCCCCAAAGCGTTGAGAACATCGCGAAAGTTCAGCCCCGTGGCCTCCACCGCCAACTCCAGCTCTCCTGGCAGAAGACGCGCCAGCGGCAAGGGCGCCTTCAGCAACCCCTCAAGTCGACCAGTTCCATCGGAAAGCATGCGAAACCGTTCTTGATCAATGGTCTGAAAACTGCGGGTTTCAATTCGATCAGAACCACACCAGCGAATCTCCGCATCACCGGCAGTGGCAGCCAAAAGCTGTTGCCACTCAGCGGATGACAGCCCTGCAGCAAGGGCAGAAGGGGACGCTGTGATCGTGCTGCAACGCCATGCGGAACAGTCCTGGGCCAGGGAACGTACTGCCGCCTGGACCGCCTCAGCAGCAGGGGTGGAGAAAGCCGACATCCACAACAGCAGCTGGCGCGGCTGAGTGAGAGGAAGCGCCTGGAGTTGTTGCACCAGCGCTGAAGTCACCGATTGTGGATCCGCTTGTGGATCCAGTTCAAAAGGCGTGATCGCCTGCTGCTCGCTCCATTCCCTCACGGCATCTGGCAATGGCCCAATCGCAATCAGGCTGATGGGCTCAGCCGCTCCTGGGCTCCAGTCGCTGAGTGCGTGTGCCGCAAGGGGTTGCCAGATCTCCTCCAGCAATTGCGCAGCAGGTCTGGAAGGGCCCTCAGGCAGCATCAACTCCAGCAACGTCCGCGTCAGACGCCGGAACTGCAGGCCACGGATCGCTCCGAGGAAGTCCCCGGAGAGATCAAGAACATCCAAGTCAGCAGTCACATGGGCGCGACTGACCTCATCTCCCTGGCTGTGATCGTCTCGTCGAAGTTGCAAGCGACAACGCAGCTGGTCGGGCAAGGGCCATCGCAACATCTGCATCTGCTCCACGCCCACAGGGAGTAGCAAGTGGCCATCGGCGTGCGTTTGGGCAAGGACCGCAGCCACCAGTTGAAAACAACCATCGATCAGGCTGCGATCAGGCGCCGCCTCCGGACGCTGCAGCAGTGCTTCGGCGCCTATGGCGTTGGCTTGCAAAGCAACAAGCGGCCGGTAGCAGTTGCCGTAATCCAGCCCAAGACGCTTCAGGGAACGGTAGAAATTGGCAACATCAAGGCCAGCAGCAGGGTCAAACGCCAATGCCGGCAGGGGCTGAATGGGTTGTTCAGCAGCTGTGGTGAGCCGAAGCTGCCCATGGAGCTGCCAGCTGCCGCCGTCTTCGAGCTGGGGAGCGCGGGAATGGAAGCTGAACGCATCACCGTTTCGTACAGCCTGGAGCTGTACCGATCCGGCGTTGAGCCACAGCGGACGATCGAGATTGAGATCAGCACATTGAAGTGGCTGTTGTTGATCGTTCAACCAATCCAGCAGCAGGGCGAGATAACCCGCTGCCGCAAACAGGGGATAGCCGCACAACGCATGGTCAGGGAGGTCGCGAGCATCAGCCGGATCCAACACGGTCTGCCAATGCTCTGACGCTCCTGGGAGGTCCAACTTCTGCAAAGCCAGACCTGACTGCTCAGCGGTAACACTGCTGCCAAAGCCGACGTGATCCAACCAAAGACTGGCTTTGCCTTGGTCCAGACCCTGATCCCGTGGCGTCCACCAAAAACGTGAACGCAGAAAGGGATGACCTGGAGGCCGCAGCTGATGCCATGAGGCACCTTGATGCCATGCCAACCAATCCATCGGAGCTCCTTGAGCCAAAGCCTGAACAAGCTTCTGGAGCTGCTCAAAACCAACGGCACCCTCAGACAGAGTTTGCTGTTTCAGATCTCCCAACGTCTCTGGCAGTCCACCAGGTCCACGCGCAGCAACGACACCGGTCCACGCCGCAGGGGCTTGCCCGCGCAACTGGCGTACCAGGTCTTGAACACTGCTCGCAATTAACCCCAGCGCATGGGGACATGGGGAGCGTCGCAGATGAATGCTGGCGCAGAGGTCCTGCAAGCGGAAAGCAGCATGATCCTCAAGCCAATCCGCTGTTTGAGCACGAAGCAAATCAAGAGCTTCCTCGTTGCGCGCGCTCAACCAGAGCAGGTGCCATGAAGGAGCTGATAACGACGTTGACGCGGGTTGAGAAAGTTCAAGAGGTGGACTGCTCAGAACGGCATGAGCGTTGGTGCCACCGAATCCAAACGAGCTGACACTGACCACCAGTTCCTGCTCAGGTCTTGGGAAAGGTTGCAGCGTTGTCGCAACCTTCAAGCCCAGAGCAGCCAGATCCACACTGGGATTAGGCCGCGAATAATGGAGGCTCGCAGGCACCATGCGCTGCCTGAGGCACAACACGGCTTTGATGAAACCCGTAATGCCTGCAGCGGTTTCTGAATGACCCACATTGGTTTTCACCGAGCCAACCAAACAGGGGTCAGTGCTTGGCCGCTCCTCCCCCAACACCGCTCCAAGGGCCCTGAGTTCAATGGGATCCCCCTGGCGCGTCCCTGTGCCGTGGGCTTCAACCAATTGCGCTGAAGCCGGGGACAAGCCAGAGCCCTGATAGGCGGCTTGCACACAAGCGATCTGGGCTTTTTTGCTGGGTGCGGCCAGGCCCTTACTGCGCCCATCGGAATTGACCGCCGTGCCCCGAATCACTGCTTCAATCGGATCACCATCACGCAACGCCGTCGCCAAGGGCTTAAGCAGCACAGCCCCCGCCCCTTCAGAACGCACATAACCATCAGCAGCAGCATCAAAGCTGCGGCAACGCCCCTCGGGCGACAGCAAGCCTGCTTTGCAGAAACTCATCTGAATGGCGGGGTGAATCAAAGCCTGAGCACCGCCAGCCAAGGCCAGTTCCGATTCACCACGCCTCAAGCTCTCGCAAGCCAGATGCAAAGCCACCAACGACGAAGAACAAGCCGTGTCCACCGTGAAGCTGGGTCCTTTCAGATCAAAGGCGTAAGAAATCCTGTTGGCGGCAATGGAACCGGTGTTGCCGGTGAGAATGAAGGGTTCGTTGTCCGGCGTGAGGTATTGCTCTTCAGAGGCCCAAAGCAGAGCTCGGTAATCCGCGCTGGAAATGCCCATGAACACTCCCACTGGGCGTCCACGCAACTGGTCAAGGGGCTGGGCAGCCGCCTCCATGGCCCTCCAGCACACCTCAAGCAACAGGCGCTGCTGAGGGTCCATGCATTGGGCTTCCCTGCCGCTAATGCCAAACAAGGCTGGATCGAACAGGTCGATCCCATCCACCAAGCCCGCCCGGCGCACATGCTGGTGCAACGGCGTGCGCGGATCAGGATGATGGTGAAGCTGAAGATCCCAACGATCTGAGGGAATTTCGGCGATCGCCTCCCGTCCTTCAGCCAGAAGTTGCCAGAACTGTTCAGGACTCTCGACCCCGCCAGGGAGACGGCAGCCCATCCCCAAAACAGCGATGGGCTCGTGCACTGAGGAAACCGGACGGATCTGTTGATTCATGCGCCAGGGACGTGCTGTCCGTTCAGGTGCATGGAACGAACATCCTCACGCAAACCATTCAGTGGGTCGAGCCAGCGAGGCGAGACCAGAATGAGTTCTTCGACATTGCCAATGCAGCAAACGATCCCACTGACTGACAAAGACTGAAGAGCCAACGTTCCTTGGGCCTGTTAGATCCGAACCCATTGAAAACCAGCACGCCCCCCGCAGCCCCTGCTTTGGTCACTGCGCTTGGTCGAGGAAACTTCAGCAACAACCAAAACAGACGATCCAGAGAGCGATTTGGGAGATCTAAAACCTTGAGCCATTACACAGGCTGATGCAGATGCTGCATCAACTTCAAAGACCTTCCGCCTGGACATTGGATGGGTTTGCCCCCAAACAAAGGTGTTTCCAAGACAGGCCGGCGGCAATCACCCAGCCCGTAGCACCGATGGCAATCGCCATCACACGACCCTCCCCGGTGCCAAGACTCTCTGTTAACCAAGCTGGCCACACGGGCCATGCGAGTGCCGGGCGCAAACCGTAGTCAACCAGCAGTGGTACGCCCAGAAAGGCAAACAACCGGGTTGACCATTCGCAGCCGTAGCGCAGTGAAAAGTAGCGAGGCAGTGCTTCCCGGGGAGCCAGGGTCACCCAGGCTTGGTGAATTGATGCCATCACAACGGGCAAGGCTGCACTGAACACCAAGACAGCTCCAAACCAAACCACGGGTCGATGCGCAAAGGCTTGCAAGCCAGTACCCATCAAGATCAGCGCCTGGATGATCAGGCTCAAAGGCAGGACAGTTCGCCAGTGCTGCCCCAATCGCCATCGCCAGCCAGCAAACCCGATCAAATACCCCAAGCAGCCTGTGATCAGGACCCAACCCATCCGCTCAGGCGCATAGGCCAGCGCCACCCAAGCAGGAAACAGCACTTCTAAAGAGGCGTAGACAAATGCCGTGAGTGCAGTGATCACTAGAGCTGAGCGCGCTGGAAATGAGCGCTTCCAGAGCGCAAGCAAACGATTCCACGTGCGAGGAGCCATGAGCTGATTCGACGCCGTCGGTGCAACCCAATCGAACTGCTGCGCAGCCTGAAACCAGGGAGCCACCACAACGCTCAACAGGGCAAACAAAAAACTGATGCCATCGAGCAGCAGCACACCTCCCAGGCCCTGACTGGCGACAAGCCAGCTCCCCAGGAAGGGAGCCATGGTGATCACTAAGCCATCCACGGTGGCGAACAATCCATTGGCTCGCTGTAAACGCTCTTGATCGGAGATCAGCAGCGGAATCAGGCTGGAGAGACGCACCACCAACAAGGCTTCAGCCACAGCGGCCAAAGCTTGAATCGCTAAAACGCCGAGCAACCAAGGTGGCTCATCAGCGGAAGAGCCGAGCAACACACCAGCCGACAAAGCAGTGCACACTGCTCCCGTGGCATGGCAGAGCACCATCAAACGCCCTGGACGCCATGCCGGGAAAACGCGCAAAAACAGCGGCAACGCCAGCAAACGTGCCGCCTGCACCACCATGGCCACCAAACCAAAATCGAGGAGTTGGCCCGACTGAGCAAACAACCAAAGCCCGATTCCATAGAGACTCGTCTGAGTTCCCAGATTGGAAATCAGCTGGCCGCCCCAGAGATAGCGAAACAGGCGACTGGATCTCTTGGCCACTGGACAGATCTAGGAACAGTTAAGGGAGAAATTCACACCTCTTAGGCGCGAATAAATCAACTTCACTAACTCATCCAACTCTTGGCGAAAAAACTGAACCCACATCAGACCAGTGCCTTTGGACCATGGAAGAGAAGCTGACGTATCGCGTCTCTGTCGGCGCTGAGTCGGTGACGCTGCATGCGTGCCTTCAGCTGTTGATACTGGTGCGGCTGCTCAAGCCAGCTCCGACACAGTGCGACAAGATCCTTTGGCTGACGGATACAGCGATCAATCTCGCGGGCCTGGAAATAGCGGCGAGCCAATAATTCCTGAGGCATGGTTGTGCCAAAGCCATTGAAAATCAGCACACAGCCAGAGGCCAGAGCTTCAGTGGATGTTCTTGCACCAGGCCGCGCCACCATGGCCCAGGCTGTTCTGTAAAGCGATGCCATCGCTGCTGGGCCTTGAAAAGCCAACGGCTCAACCTTCAGCTGAGAATGCTGCGCCGCCCATTCCTGCACCTGCCGAAATGCCGCCTGACGACGGCCGCAGAGGGCGACAACCCTGATCATCCCCGCCAAGGGCAGCAGCGTCTCCAGCAAACGAATGTGGTTGTTGGCCCCGTTGGCCCCAGCCCCCAGCACCAGGAGTGGTAGAGGCTCGACATCACTCTCTGAAATCTCGCGCTCCAGTTCCTCTTCAAAGGCGGGATCAAACAACGGCCCCAGAGCCGGCGTCGGCAAGGCGCGATAACCACGCCTGCGTACATCATCGCTGACTTCCTGGGAGAGGGTCCAGAACGCTTCGGCCCTTCGCGTCAGCCAGTTGCGACTGAAACCAAAACCGCCTTCCAACTCAGTACAGCAGGTGATGCAGCGCAAACCGGGCACGACCCGCTTCGCCAGATCGAAGTGACCGCGGTTGATATGGGGGTGGGTGGAGATCAACAGATCAGGCTGCAAACGCCGCAACAGACGAATCACATAAAAGCGCCCGGCGAGCAAGGTTCCTGGCTTGGTGACGTCTTCCCATTCCACAACACGCCAATAGATCTGATGCATCCAGGGCCCATGGCGCTGAATCCAGTTGTAGAGAGCAACTCCCGCGCGGGTAAAAACGCTGGCATTTTCCAGCACATGCTCAACCCACACCTCACCGGTTGGATCCCATTGCTTAAGCCAGGCCTCCAACGCATAAGCAGCGGCGTCATGGGCTGTGCCACCACTCGACGTGAAAATCAAAACCCTCATTCGATCAGGGTCTCATGCTTGTTGTCTGTGGCTGATGAACCACCGCCAGAGTCAAATCCAGTGCCTTATACGCGCAGTGCACTTGATCCATGGCCAATAGATTCGACTGGTTGAGGGGCGTGATCCATGGCACGACTGCTGATCACAGGCGGGGCTGGATTCATTGGTAGCCATACCTGTGTCGTGCTCTTACAGGCAGGTCACAACTTGCTGGTGCTCGACGACTTCAGCAACAGCACCCCACTTGCCCTGAAACGGGTGTCTGCACTCGCCCAGCTTGACTCCCAGTCATCCCAAGTCCGCCTGCAGGTTCGACGAGGAGACATCCGCGATCAGGCCTACCTTGACGCGCTGTTTTCCAAGGCAGCTTCTGAAGGCGCACCGATTGATGCTGTGATCCACTTCGCCGGACTGAAAGCCGTCGGTGAATCGGTGCGTGAACCGCTGCACTACTGGGACGTGAATCTGACTGGCAGCCGCTGCCTGCTGGATGCCATGAACGCCCATGGCTGTCACACCCTGGTGTTCAGCAGCAGCGCCACGCTTTACGGCTACCCGGAACGCGTACCGATCCCGGAGACAGCGCCCATTCAGCCGATCAACCCCTATGGACACTCCAAGGCAGCGGTTGAACAGCTGCTGCAAGACCTTGCCGCCAGCGCTGCCAATCAATGGCGCATTGCCTGCCTGCGTTATTTCAATCCCGTGGGAGCCCACCCCAGCGGCAAGATTGGAGAAGATCCGCTGGGTACCCCCAACAACCTGTTCCCGTTTCTGAGTCAGGTGGCCGTGGGCAGGCGCGAATCTCTCCAGGTGTTTGGAGGCGACTGGCCCACCAGCGACGGCACCTGCATCCGCGATTACATCCACGTGATGGATCTGGCGGAAGGCCACCAGGCTGCCCTCGACTGCCTGCTTGCTGAACCAACTCAACTGCTCACCCTCAATCTGGGCAGTGGTCAGGGAGCTTCGGTGCTGGAGGTGGTGCATGCCTTTGAACGCGCCAGCGGTCGCCAAGTGCCCTACGACCTGGTGGCCCGCCGCGATGGGGACGCAGCCATCACGGTTGCCGATCCCGCTTTGGCTCTTCAACGGCTCGGCTGGCAAACGCAACGCGACCTCGACGACATCTGCCGCGATGGCTGGGCCTGGCAATCGGCCAATCCAGCTGGCTACAACGACCCCGGATGAGTGGTCTTATGCTGGCCGGTGGCGGACATAGCCACGCGCTGGTGTTGCGCCGCTGGGCCATGCAACCCAGCAAGCGCCCCAAGGAACTGATCACGCTGGTGAGCCGAACCAGCACCGCCCTTTATTCAGGCATGGTGCCTGGCCTGATCGCAGGGATCTATCAACGCTCGCAGGTAGCCATCGACCTGCGCGACTTGGCCGATCAAGCCGGCGTGGCACTGGTAGTGGCCAAGATCACCGGACTAGACCTTCAGAACCAGCAGCTGCAGCTGGATCAGCGGCCAGCACTGTCCTACGAGCGCCTCAGCCTCAACCTGGGTGCTGAAACTTCAATAAGCCCAGCGCCAACTTCCGGACTAGTGCCAATCAAGCCGCTGGAGCCAGCACTGGCCTTCCTGACCGACCAGGACCAGCTGATTGTCGACACAGGTTTTGCATCCTCAAGTTTTCAGGTGGTGGGCAGCGGCCTGGCCGCAGTGGAGACGGTCTTGGCTCTCAGGCAGCGCTGGCCCAGGCGTCCTCTTCTGCTGCGGGTCCGCCCTAGGCATCTGAAACCCGCTTTGATCAGAGCTCTACGGGAAGCCTCCATCCAGATCCTTGAAACAAGCAAGCTGGATCCAACAGAAGAGCTCAAGACAACTCCAGGACTTGTTTGCACCGGCAGCCGAGCACCCCACTGGCTGGCCTCCAGTGGCCTGCCTTGCTGCCCAAGCAGCGGCCGGATCCGCACCGAGGCGAGCCTGCAGGTGATTGGACACCCCAAGCTCTTCGCTGCAGGCGACTGCGCTGTGATCGATGCGCAGCCGCGTGCCCCGTCAGGAGTCTGGGCCGTGAGGGCCGCCGCGCCATTGGCCCGCAACCTGGAAGCAGCTTGCGAAGGTCGACCTTTGCGACGCTGGCGCCCTCAACGCCAGGCGCTGCAACTGCTGGGCGGGTTCAACAAAGGGCAACCTACTGCCTGGGGACTACGGGGATCACGCCTGATCGGCCCTCACCCCCTGCTATGGCGCCTCAAATCGGCCATTGATGCGCGCTTCATGGCGATGTTTCGGCGCAGCAGATCCATGGACAGCACCGAAGCAATGGCCTGCAGGGGCTGCGCAGCAAAGCTTCCCGCTGGGCCCCTGGAAAGTGCCCTGCAGCACGCCGGCATCGCAACGCTGGGAATGCAACCCGAAGATGCCGCAGTACTGCCGTTGAACACCGCCGTGGGGATGGCTCCAGTGCTGCAAAGCGTGGATGGCTTTCCAGCCCTGGTCAGTGACCCTTGGCTCAACGGACGACTCACTGCCCTGCATGCCTGCTCCGACCTCTGGGCCTGCGGTTCGCGCGTGCTGGCTGCCCAGGTCGTGGTCACCCTGCCCCAAACCACAGAATCCACCCAAGAGACCCTGCTGGCCCAGACCCTGGCGGGCATCCGCTCCGCCCTTGATCCCCAGGGCGCCCAACTGATCGGTGGTCACACGCTGGAGACCCGCGATGGCTTCGCCCAACCACCTCTCAGCCGGGCTGTCCAGGTGACACTAAGTGTCAGCGGCCAAGCCGTTGATCTGTTCTGGCCCAAGGCAGGGCTTCGGGCCGGAGACCGACTGTTGCTCAGTCGTCCGCTGGGAACAGGAGTGCTGTTTGCCGCGGCCATGACCGGTGCTGCTCCAGCTCCAGCTCTGGATTTAGCTCTCGAACAAATGGGCACGAGCCAGCACGTCTTGCTGGAGGAGCTTCTGGAGCTGCAAAGCGAGCATCCAAATGCCATCCATGCGGCGACCGACATCACCGGCTTCGGACTGCTGGGCCATCTGGGCGAAATGTTGCGCAATCCGGGCCTGAAAGTGGTGCTCAATGGCTCCCAGATCCCTGCAGTTCCTGAAGCTCTCTCATTACTGGCCAAGGGCTACGCAAGCAGCCTGGCCCCCGCCAACCGACGAGCCTGGAGCTTGCTGGACAACGGAGATGTGGATCTGCAGCTGGCAAGCATCGAGCCAAGGAGCATGGAGCATCAAGCCTTGCTCGAGCTGCTGGTGGATCCGCAAACCTGCGGGCCATTGCTGATCAGCGTGAACGCCCATATCGCCCAGCAGCTGATGTCTCACCCCAACACGGCTTGGACCGAAATCGGCAGCGTGCAACAACGCTGATCCAGACCGACTTCATTGATCAAGGGCTTCAATCGGCGCCAGGCGAGGATCGAGGATCTTGGGGCCCATCCCGGCAAATTTCACCGCGATCGAAACCTTCTCGCCGCTCCCGAAGGTGTGTGTGACTTCGCCTTCCCCGAAGCTGCTGTGCATCACTCGATCGCCCACACTCCAGCTCTTTCCAGGCGCAGGGCCCGCCTGACGACGGCGCACGGCGTTGGCGGGCGCACTGCTGCCATTGGGCTTGTCCCGATCCACGCGAGTGAGGCGATCCAAGCGCTGTTCCCGGCGGATGGCTGCTCCGCCGGAGCGAGGAATTTCACCCTGTACCAGCCCTTCCGGCAGTTCGGACAGAAAAACACTCGGCACTGCCGGTTCACGCATCCCTCCCCAGAGACGGCGCTCACTGGCATGGGAAAGGAACAGCCGTTCTTTGGCCCGGGTAATGCCTACATAACAAAGGCGGCGCTCTTCCTCCAAGGAGGCTGGGTCGTCCAAGGATCGGTAGCTGGGAAAGAGTCCCTGCTCCATGCCCACCAGGCAAACCACAGGAAACTCCAGACCCTTGCTGCTGTGCAGCGTCATCAAGGTCACCCGGTCAGCGGCCGTGTCCTTGCTGTCGGCATCACTGGCCAGGGCAGCCGATGCCAGAAAGCCCTCAAGATCGCCTTCATCATTCTCTTCCTGATACTGCAGACCGGCATTGACCAGTTCCTGCAGGTTGCGACGACGCTCCTCCGCTTCATCGGTGCCCTCAGTGATCAGCTCGCTCACGTAGCCGCTCTGCTCCATCACCTGCTGGATCAGTTCCGAAGGCGCCGTGTTGTGAACGCTTTCTCGCAGACCATTGATCAATTCACAGAACTGCAACAGCCCTCTGGCCGATCGCCCTCCCAAGGAGCGCACCGCTTCAGGGTCACTCACCACATCCCAGAGCGGGATGCCCAACTGGTTGGCTGCATCCGTGAGCCGCTGGATGGTGGTTTTACCGATGCCCCTCTTCGGGACATTGATCACTCGCAACAGGCTGACGGTGTCAGCCGGGTTGATCATCAAGCGCAGATAACCGAGCACATCCTTGATCTCACGCCGGTCATAGAAGCGCAGACCGCCCACCACCACGTAGGGGATACGCCAGCGCACCAGAGATTCCTCAAGAGCCCGCGACTGGGCGTTGGTGCGATACAGACAGGCCATATCCCCCCAGCTGAGCTCGGGGTTGGCCGCTTCCATCATGCGCAACCGATGCACCACAGCTTCAGCCTCGGCAATCTCGTCATCGCAGCGGGTGAGTGAAATCAGCTCGCCTTCGCCACGCGTGGGCCGCAGCACCTTGTCGATGCGCTCGCTGTTGTTGGCAATCAGCGCGTTGGCCGCCTCCAAAATCGTGGCGGTGGAACGGTAGTTCTCCTCCAGCTTCACCATCGTGCGGGTGGCGTCGTCAGGCGCCTGGTCGCCGAAGTCGTCCTGAAAGCCCATCAAGATCGTGAAATCGGCGGCACGGAAGCTGTAAATGCTCTGGTCGGCATCCCCCACTACGAACACCGAACGACCCGACCAGTTCTCGTAACCCTGGGGATCCTTGCCATCGGTCACCAGCAGCTTGATCAGGTCGTACTGGGTGCGGTTGGTGTCTTGATATTCATCCACCAGCACGTGCGCGAAGCGGCGATGCCAGTAGCTACGCACCTGCTCGTTCTGCTGCAGCAGCTGCACGGGAAGCAGCAGCAGATCGTCGAAATCGAGAGCGTTGTTAGCAGCCAGTGCCTTGCGGTAGCGCCGGTAAACATCCGCTGCAAGCTTGCCCCGCTGCCCTTCGGAATTAGCTTCCATCTGGTCCGGCAGCCAGCCCTGATTTTTGGCGTTGCTAATCGCCCAACGCACTTTCTTAGGCTCAAAGCGCTTCGGATCGAGCTGCAGCTCCTGGGTCACGATCTCCTTAACGAGGCTCTGGGCATCGGCCTCGTCGTAGATCGAAAACTGCTTCGTCCAGGTGAGCCCATCCTTGTCTTTGAACTTGTCGATGTCGTAGCGCAGCATGCGCGCAAACAACGCATGAAAGGTGCCGATCCATAGCTCCTTGGTGACCTCGCGGTAGATGCGCGATCGCAGCTGTCGCTGCTCCACCGGCGGCAACGTGCTCCAGGGCTGCCCGAACTGACTCTGCGCCAGCCGCTGAGCCAGCAACAGCTCCAGCCGCTCCTTCATCTCTCGGGCCGCCTTGTTGGTGAACGTCACCGCAAGGATCTGGGATGGGTCGGCTCCGTGTTCACCGATCAGATGGGCGATGCGATGGGTGAGGGCGCGGGTCTTGCCGCTGCCTGCTCCGGCAACCACCAGCAAGGGCCCTTCATGGTGATCCACCGCCCGGCGCTGGGCGTCGTTGAGGCCGGCAAGAAAACTCATGAGCCGATGGTACGGAAGTTCTCCTGTTTCAACGGCAATGGAGCCACCCAGGCAATGGCTAGCAAATAACCGCTAATCACCTGCTGCAGCGATGTTTTGAGCAGCGTGGACTCCACCAATGAGGAGGCCAGAATGAACAAAGCACAGGCCAGGCCTGTCCTGCAGAGTGATCCGGCATCACCGGCGAGACCCGAGAACAGACGCTGAAAGACCAAGCTCAGTGCAACGAGCATCAGAATCAGCGTGATCACACCCTGGTCGGCCAGCGCATGCAAGAACACATTGTGAGCATGGGGAATACCGCTGGTGCGATCAGGAAGAAACACCTTGCTTGCGCAGTGATCCGAGACTCGGTCATAACCCTGTCCTATCAACAAATCAGGCAGAGAACGCAGTGATTGGCTCACAAAGCACTGCGCCACCTGTGCGCGCCCAACATCGCTTGGCTCCTCAGCGACCATTGGACTGCCAGGCGCATACAGAGCCAGGTTGAACAGCAAAGACAACACCAAGATGGTTCCTGCCAATGACTTCGCTCGCCTAGCCACCCACTGTCGATTCCACCAGCACAACTCAGTGAAGATCTGGGCTGCGATAGGAAACAGAAGTGCCGCACGCGATGCCGCCCCCAGGGCCAAAACGAAACTGAATACCCCGACAACTACGGCCAACCGAGACAGCCAGGGGCGTACTTCGGACCGATAAAGCCCGTAGCCAACCAGAGCGAACAGTCCGTAGAGATAACCTGAGCGATTGATCGTGATCCTCTGGATGCGGACAGCCTCCTGTGGCAAAGCATCACGCAAAACCGACCAGGGAATGGCGTCGAGATTGCTATTGAACCGATCGAATTCCACGAAGGGCAGCGAGACGATCACCGTGGCCAGAACAAACCAAAGCCCTCCCCTCCATTGCGCTTTTGACTGCTGCAGACCAGCCGCGAAGGCCAGCAACACCAGGATGAGATCCGTGGGGGCCGACCCGCTGATGGGATGAATAACGGCACTGAGGCTCACAACCAAAACGCCGATCAACACGCCATACACCGGTTCTGAAGGCAACCAGCGCAGAAATTTGAGACCACACCAGATCGCCAGGATCAAAACCATCCCGGCTGGATTTCCGCTTCGCTCCCACAACAGACCGGAAAGCGAAAGTGGAAGCAGCAGATCAACCCAGGGGGATGCCAGACGAGGAGTCAATCCTGCCAAGAGAGACGGGTCGTGAGATTACTCAGATTGCCAGAACTGAAATGAGCAAAGCCCTTTCGTGATTGAGAATGCCTCAAGTTTTACGGTTTGAGCGTGTCCGCCCTTACCCGCTGCCTGCAGGAAGAAGCGGCTGCAATCGCAGCGGCTGCAGAGCGTCTGAGTGCTGTTCAGGTGGAGGGAGCTTTAAGCCTGCTGGCGCGTTGCGCCGACCGCAAAGCAAAGCTGGTGATCACCGGTGTTGGCAAGAGCGGGATCGTGGCACGAAAGATCGCCGCTACGTTTTCGTCGATCGGGCTCATGGCCCTTTACCTCAACCCCCTGGATGCGCTCCATGGCGACCTGGGAGTTGTGGCTCCGGATGATGTCTGTTTACTGCTTTCAAACAGTGGCGAAACCGCTGAGTTGCTGGAACTGATGCCACATCTGAGGCGACGCGGCTCTGCGCGCATTGCCCTGGTGGGCAGTGCTCACTCTTCTCTGGCCCATGGCAGCGATGTGGTGCTGGAGGCATCCGTGGATCGTGAGGTGTGTCCTCTAAACCTGGCTCCAACCGCCAGTACGGCAGTTGCCATGGCCATCGGCGATGCCCTGGCAGCCGTTTGGATGCAAAGGCGAGGCATCTCACCAGCCGATTTCGCCATCAATCATCCAGCCGGATCACTCGGCAAGCAGCTCACCATGACCGTCGCCGATCTGATGGTGCCGGTGTCGAACCTGCAACCGATCACCCCAGACACTCCTCTACCTGAAGTGATCAGCCGACTCACCCAGGGAGCCATCGGCAGCAGTTGGGTGGAGGATCCGCAAACTCCCAGACGCCTTTTAGGCCTGATCACCGATGGCGATCTGCGTCGGGCTCTGCGCGACCACGGCCCTGAACGCTGGCCGAATCTCAACGCTCAAGATCTGATGACGTCTGACCCGATCACCGTCTCCACCGACCTGCTAGCGGTTGATGCCATCCAACGAATGGAGCACAACAGGCGTAAACCGATCTCGGTGCTGCCGGTGGTGGATCAGCATCACGTGCTGCTTGGCCTGCTACGTCTGCATGACCTGGTGCAGGCGGGGCTCGCCTGAACAGAGACCATCCGATGCGACGACTACTGCGTGAGTGGAACTGGTACAGGCATCGCAGGCCACTTGCTGCACTCGAACTGCTGGTAATGGATGTGGATGGTGTGCTCACCGATGGTGGGCTCTGGTTCGATGCTCAAGGAAAGCTGCAGAAACGGTTTGATGTGCGCGACGGACTCGGTCTGCGTCTGTTGCAGCAAAAGGGCCTGCAGCTTGCTTTCCTCAGCGGAGGCATGGGCGGAGCCACCGAGGTGCGCGCTCGCCAGCTGGACATCCAGCACTGCCTGGTAGGCATCAAGGACAAACCGCCCGCGCTGACGCACCTGCAGCAACAACTAGGGGTGAGCAAAGCGCGCACTGCGTTCCTCGGGGACGATCTCAATGACCTAGCAGTACGCCCCAGTGTTGGCCTGCTGATTGCACCGTGCGACGCCTGTCGCCCCTTACGCCATCAGGCCGATGCGGTGCTACGTCGCGGTGGTGGCCATGGAGCCGTGCGCGAGCTGGCGGAACGAATCCTGCAAGCCCGTGGCGACTGGAGCTCTCTGCGTCAGAACGGTTGGCGGGATCGCAACGACTGACACCACAAAGCAAGTGACCTCGGCTTGACATCAGCCAAAAGATCTCAACGCATCGTTGCCAAAACCTGCTCACGCGCCTGACGCAAAGCCTCCCCCAGCTCAGGACCGGGACGCAGTCCCTCTGCCATCAGCTCCCGGGCACTGATCGGAGACACCACATGCCGCCAGCGCCCCCACCAGCGCAGCAGCGGTCGCCGGCAAGGTGGGTTATCCACCACAGCAAGCGCAACCGCCTCAACAGACCAGCGTCCGGCTTCAATTTTTCGGGTCCACTCCAGGGCGTCCCAGTCGGACCAGGAGTGCGAGAACACCTCCTGCAACAACCAGCTGCGCAGCTCAAGCAGCTCCTCCAGCCAGCGCCGCTGCTGAAGAGGCATCTGCAGGCGCTGGGCCAAAGCAATCGGATCAGAGGCTGCTGCGACCAGTGCAGCCATGGCTGGAAGTCCGAGACGGGAAGCCCAGCCCAGACGCCGTGTCAGCTTCGGCTCTGTTTGCAGCCAGGGGTCCAGTAGCGGCATGGCGGACCAAGCCTGTAGTAGAGCCAAGGCCTCTGCCCAGGGTTCCCGATCCAGTAGAAGTTCCAACTCCATGCGCAACCGAGTTCCAAGCGCCGGCGGCACAACATCGGCAGCATCGCCAAATTGCCAGGCCCAAGGCCAGACAGAGAGGGTGAACTCCACCTGACGCAAAGCTTCCGGGGCGAGGCGAAAACCCAGCCTTGCGCCATACCGCGCTGCCCTGACCACTCTGGTGGGGTCATCCTCCACGCTGCGGCCATGCAGGAAAGCGAGATGGCTCAGGGCCAGATGCTCCTGACCTCCGTGAGGATCGATCAGTAGCTGACTGCCGTCTGGATCCTGCACCAGCGCCATGGCATTAATCGTGAAGTCCCGACGAGCCAGATCCTCGTCCAGTGAGCCATGCTGAACACAGGGGTTCTGCCCTGGCGCTGTGTAAGTCTCGGTGCGTGCTGCAGCGAGGTCGATCAGAACACCATCGATCCGCAACTCCGCCGTGCCGAATTGATGATGCACGAGCACGTTCGTCACCCTCTTAGGACCAAAGGTGTCCTGAAGACGACTCAACAACCCATCAGTGGACCCCTCAACTACGAGATCAAGATCAGGAGGTACTCGCCAAGGTTCGCCAAGTTGATGATGCAGAAGTGCATCACGAACCGCACCACCAACAAGCGCCAGGCGCCCTTCACCCTGATCATGAAACTGTTTCGCCAGGGATTGGAGCAGAGGCTGGTAGATCACCGGCAGTGTCAAACCCGTTCCGACCTTCATGAGCACTGTTCTCAGCGACGGGGGAAGATTGCAAGGACAGGCATCGGCCAAAGGCGAAGTGGCTGACCGCTGGATGGGATGGTCATGACAATGACCTGCAAATAGAGCCTTAACCCACATCCATCAAACAGCACCTCTCGAATGGAAACCAGTCAAAATTAATTTTGAGGGGCCTACAAGTTTTCTGCATCGGTGATCGAGGCAGCAGGCAAGCAGCTGTGAATTACTGTGAAAAGACGAGAGAACGATCGATGTCGACTTCAATAATCATTCCTTGTTACAACGAAAAAAACGCAATTCGCGAAACCATTGAATCGATTCTTTCATCAGTTAAGCAATCAGAGTCCGAAGATATTGAGATTATTTGCGTCAACGACGGATCTTCAGACGGATCCGAACATGTTCTCAATGCGCTGACATCCGAAGAGGAGAATAGAAACGTCTTGGTCGTGCATCACAAACGCAACCAGGGCTATGGAGCCGCTTTAAAAACAGGCATCCGACGCAGCCAAAAAGACTATATCTGCATCACTGATGCTGATGGAACTTATCCCAATGAACGCATTCCAGAACTGATCGAGAGAATTACAAAGAAAGACCTCGATATGGTTGTTGGTGCTCGCATAGGAGCCAATGTTGATTACTCCAAGATCCGATCGATTCCGAAAATGATTCTGGTGCCATGGGTGTCATTCCTGTGCGGCACTGACGTACCTGATATGAACTCAGGCTTGAGAATTTTCAGACGCGATCGAGCTCTGGATTTTCTTAAGCTGCTTCCTGATGGTTTTAGCTTTACAACAACCATCACTATCTGCCTTCTCAGAAATCGATACGCCGTTGAATTCACACCCATCAGTTATGCCAAACGAGTCGGTAAAAGCCATATCAAACCAGTAAAAGACACGTTGAGATTCACCCAATTAATCCTACGCACAGGCATGTACTTCGCACCAATGCGTCTGCTGTCACCCCTTATCGTGGTCCTGGGAGCCTTGTTCGTCATCAGCGGAGCCTACGACCTAACAATCCTAAACAATCTCACAGATAAAACCGTTCTTCTTGGATTTGCCAGTCTGAACATTGCCATGTTTGCGCTGCTTGCTGACATGATTGATAAGCGCGCAAAGTAAAGCAAATTAGAAGTCGATCCCTAAATCAACCTGACTGGAGGGGCCTCTCCTGGGCGGAAACGTGTAAAAATACAACCAAAAATACTCACCATCAACATCGTGAGACAAAGCACTGAAATTGGAGCAATTGGCAGCGAATACCTCGGCAAAAAGTGACTCACTAAAGCATAAAATCCAAAAAGGGAAATGGGTACGACAGACACCATCAACCACGACAGGCGTCGCTGAACAATCGACAAAATAGGAGAAAGGAAAAGCGCAGGAAAGGCGAATGCATTCAAAAGAACCCCATTCCAATACCGAGAACGAAAACCCCAGAAGCCCCTCCAAGAAAGGGGAATGCTTGTTGTTAAAACATTGAGTGGATTCCTACTAAATTCCCGCAGTGCATACGCCTTCCGCTCACTGTCATTGAGAGACAACTCGTAAGGAAGGGCCCTTTTGCCCCTTTGATAAAGAGAACGAACATCCCCATAGCGTTCTTGCTTTAAAGCCACACGATCGCATTCCAAATAACGCTCAAACACAGCCAACCTTCCGTCACATGACAGCTCCTCATCAGAAAGCCCCATCAAGGGGCCCAACAGATCACGGCGAACAACGTTCGGCGAAAAAGCATAGAAAGAATCACGAAATTCTTGCAGATTCATCTGATTGAAAACAGATCTAATCAGCAACACGTCTCCACCACCTTTGGCGATGGCGAACTTAGAAAAATAAATCTGGTTACGAACAGCCCACGGACCAACAATCAGCAAGAAACCTAGCGAAAAAGTAATCAGCAAACTCCAAAAACGTTGACTCAATCCTGATATCAAAAAAGCAATAAGTGGCAAAACTAAAATTGCTACATACGCAACCGAAGATTTGGTCAATGCCATCGATCCCAGCACTAATCCAGCAGCCAAAAGCCATCGTCTGGATTTTTGGCGCGAGGCCACCAACAAAACGACACCCAACCAAACAAGAATAGCTGCAGCAATCAGCTCAGTGTTCATTCGCCGAATCTGTCCAATCACAAAAAAATGATTCACTAAAGCAATTTGCGCAGCTGCCAAGAAGTTAGCTGCATACATTGGCGTAAAAACCAATCGAGAGCTCAACCACAGTGCAAGAAACAGAGAACCCGCCCAGAACAAATTGATAGTCTTCAAGAACAGAAGAAAAGACTGACTGAAAGGCTCTCCAACCTGATCCAAAAAACCTGGCTGAACAGCCTCAGCAACCCTCAAATAAACCGCAAGCACAACATTAGGAAACGGTTCTCGCCTGTATCCTGGAACAACTAGTTCAGAAATTCGAGATTCACTGTAAACACCATATTTAGCCAGATTCAAACCTGATCGAACATTCTGAACCGCATCTCCGCCAATAGGTTCTGCATCCAGCAGATAAAAGTCCTGAATCAATAAAAACAAAATCAGCAGAACGACTGCAACTGCAGAAAGCCTGAACAAGTGGCGGGTCAACATTCTCGGCATGGTGATTTAGTCGGCACCAACCGCCAGACGGCGGGCCTCTCCCAACTGTTCTGGTGTATCCACCGACAAGGATGTTCCCTCGACAGAAAACGTGGCAATCGTGTGACCGGCTTCGATCAAACGCAACTGCTCCAAACGTTCCAGATCTTCCAGCGGAGACACTGGCAGTTGATCCCAGCCAGCCAGAACATCCCCGCGAAACCCGTACATCCCTACGTGCCCCCAGTAATCCGCGTGCTGATGCCAATCAGATGGATCAACATCCCTCACATGAGGAACCGCGGAACGGGAAAAATAGAGGGCCCGTCCATCATGAGCGAGCAGCGTCTTCACAACAGCAGGGTTATGGATGGTGTCGGGATTGAGCCGATACACCGGAGTAACAACAGCCGGCACTGGATCACGCTGTGCAAACTCATCAACCATCTGCGACACAACAGCAGAATCAAGAAAAGGCTGGTCCCCCTGCACATTGATCACAGCAGTGCTTTGAAGGCGTTGATGCCGATGAGATGCATTCCAATGCTCAGCATGCTCTCCCCAAGCCAGCGCCACAAGCTGATCAGCAACCGAAGCGATGCGCTCACTACCTGAACTGCAGTTCTGAGAGGTCATCAGCACGGAATAACCCCAGCCTGTGGCGAGGTCGTGCAAGCGATTGCTGTCGGTGCAGAGCACAACGGCATCAGGCCCATCCGCCTGCGCACACCGATCCAAAACCCGCTGAATCATCGGCAAGCCACCGATTTCAGCCAGCACCTTGCCAGGTAGACGCGATGAAGCGAGCCGGGCTGGGACCGCCACCACCGATCGTTGAATGGTCAAAGACTCCATGGCCGTCTAATCCCAGAGCTTCATGGCGTCATCACGAGCGCCAAACCACTCAGCCGCCAATGCACCTCCCATCGAGCGCTGTTCTCTGAACCAGGGACCACCAAGCGTCCAGTGCAGCAGTCGCGGTCCACCTTCCGCCACTGCCCGAGCGGGGGCCTCCTGAACATCGACCAGATGATTCCATTTCGAATCAAGCGCTCCGATCATGTGATCGCCGTCAAGCCAATGGAAACGATGCAACTCCAAACCAGTTGCGGTGTTGACGTAATCCACAGTGAGTTGAGTACAACGACTGCAGTTGAGCAGCATCAGCGAGCTCCAATTCTTCTTGGGATAAGCGCTCTGCACCTCGCCAAGGAACTTCACTGTTTCTCCAGGCACATGCTCATGCTGAACACACATGGCCCCATAACCATCGTCACGTTGATCCCAGAGCGCCTTGATGTCGCCACGGCAGAGCATGTCGCAGTCCATGAACAGAGCCCAGCCCTGGTATCCCATTAGATAAGGGACCAGAAAACGCGTGAATGAAAAAGCAGTGCTTTGCTTTGGGTCACGTTCCCGCCAAAACAAACCCTGAGCTTCAAGCTGTGGAGTCACTAAAGGGGTGATCGCCAAGGGAGCAGAACTCGATTGGTAGAGGCTGTCGATTAAAACGTTGGTGGCAGCTCGCTCTCGCGGGTCATAACCAATAAAGATCGGAATCGAACTCTCCGTCACCACAGGTTGCTCTCGCTAGAGCGAAGGTTACGGCCAACGCAAGAGTGAGACCTAAGCTGCCGCCCTCAGCAGAGACACCATGACCGCACGGCAGGTCACCCTCGAGTCGATCACGTTCGCTAACGACGCTCCATTTGTATTGATCGGCGGAGTCAACGTCTTGGAGTCAAAAGACTTCGCCTTAGAGATCGCAGGGCAATACAAGCAGATCTGCCAAAGGCTCAACATTCCGCTGGTCTTCAAAGCGTCCTACGACAAGGCAAATCGGTCATCGATCCATTCCTACCGAGGCCCTGGCTTGGACGAGGGACTGAAGATCCTCGACGCGGTCAAGGAAGTCCATCGGATCCCTGTGATTACAGACGTCCACAGTGCTGAGCAAGCAGCTCCTGCAGCCGCAATTTGCGACATCATCCAGCTACCGGCCTTTCTCGCCCGTCAGACCGATCTGGTGGAAGCAATGGCCCGCACCGGCGCAGTGATCAACATCAAAAAACCACAATTTCTTAGCCCGTCCCAGATGGGCAACCTTGTAGAGAAATTCCGTGAATGCGGCAACGAACAGCTGCTGATCTGCGAGCGGGGCAGCAACTTCGGTTACGACAACCTTGTGGTGGACATGCTCGGCTTCGGAGTGATGAAGCGGTGCTGTGATGAACTTCCTCTGATTTTTGATGTCACCCACGCCCTCCAGTGCCGAGATCCTGGCGGAGCAGCTTCCGGTGGCCGTCGCAGCCAGATCGTCGAGCTCGCCAGAGCAGGCATAGCCGTAGGACTCGCCGGACTTTTCCTTGAATCTCATCCTGAGCCTGATCTTGCACGCTGCGATGGACCTAGCGCCTTACCGCTTGGACAACTCGAGAGCTTTCTCACTCAAGTCAAAGCAATTGATGACGCTGTCAAGAGCATGCCAGAGCTCGTGATTCACTAACAATGCAAACAAAAACTGTTGTGTTTGAACAACGCTGGAGTTGCTGGCTGGCTGGCCTCTCTTGCATCGCCTTAATCATCGGAACAGGCTTATCACTATGGCTTCGCGCAAGCCAAAGCGCCAACCAGCTCCACCAAACAATTTCCACTTATTTCACCACCAGTGCTAGAGATTACAACAATATTTCACACACAATATTCATCTTTATTTTAGTTGTTTTAGCAGCAGTCTTACTGCAATCAATACGCCTTGGCTACGGCAAAAAAACCAAAATATCAAGCACAAAGAGCTGGTGGTCAAGCCTAGTAAGCGCTGCCAAAAACCACCCAGCATTGACCATTATTTTCACTGCATATGTTATCTTAATGGTACAAGAGAGTAGCTGGTTTTACAAGGAAATTCTCACCTGGTACGACGATATCTACACGGATCATTTACTCAATAACTTCAGCTTAAGAGAAAGTTTTATCAGCGAGACAATGAGAAGAAACGATTTTCGTTTCTTCCCTTTGTCTCACCAAGATCTTCACATCTTGAGCTGGATAACACCGTACACAAAAGTCTGGTCACTCGTCAGCGCCGTTGAGCTAATCGCGACGATTATCTTCGGATGCAAAATTGTCGAGCTTGCAAACAAAGGAAAATGCAGCGCTTCAATAATGATCATGGGGGCACTCCTATTCCTCTTCACAAGTGCAACCGCATTCAATTATTTTCAATTTATTTATAGCGAGAGGGTGCTAACTTGCTTGCTTGCATTATTTGCTTATCAATACTGTATATATCAACAAGAAGGCAGCACAAAGAATGGACGAGCCGCCCTACTGTTTGCACTTTTTATTCCCTTCTTCAAGGATACAGCGATCATCCTAGTCGCCATTCCAGCAATCACAACAATCGCTCTAGGGAGCCTTGGAAAAATCAAGAATTATCCTCGCTGGAACTCACTTAGTCTCTCGATGTGGGCAAAAGCATATGCACTGGAAATCGCGATCTGCAGCCTGATCCCCTTCTTTCTTGCATCTTTTGTGATTTTGAGTGCCCTGCCAAGCATTGCCGTGGGAGTTCAGCGCTATGACTCACATCTAGGCTTCTCATCTCTTGCACTCGATACACGCCTCATTGTTTTTATCGGCTTTATCGCCACTCGCCTCTGGCTCATCCAACGCAATAGGGTCGAAGCGACTGTCTTGGATGGCCTCAACCTTGCAGCACTGACCTATGGATTTGCACTTTTCGGATTAGTCGGCCTCGAAGGAAGCAATTACATGACACTGCCGATCCAGTTCGTAGCCGTTCTGGACATCCTGATGATTTGGGAAAGCCTGGCCGCTCCTCGACTACAAAAGATGGTCAACCCCCGCCAAGCACAGGCCATTGCTCTAGGAGCAACTGCGTTACTACTGACATTCGAAGATCGTCAATCCGAAACATTTCGCCAAAGCACTGAATTTATTATCAGGAAACAAAGATCATGGCGAAAAACGTTTAACAAAACCGAAAAACTCGCCGTCAAAGCAAAGAGAAGAGGCGAGTCCATCACACTGATTTATTCAAAAGGCTGGTTTCAACATTCTGATCAAATGAAATCCCTTCCCTATGACAGGCTTGTTTATTACGATGTTGACACGAGAGAATATAAAGTTAAAGAAGGTGCTGGCAAAGGAATGCTTTACACACCCAAAAAGGGCGATTACCTGATTGACATTGATACCGGCAAAAAGCTAACGCGATACGGAATTGACCTGAGCCAATATGAACTTCTTTACCAAGAACGGCCAAATCGCCAATATGGGAGAATTTTTCGCCATCTCTGATCCAAGTCCGACTTAATCGATTACTTATAGGTCTAATAAGTCTCTAAATCCTGAGCGACAGACTGTTCAATTCAACCGCTCGTTAGAAAGCTTTTTAATCGTCTGAATGCACAAGCCTGCGGTTCAGCCGAGCAACCCAAGGGAACAGCAGTGCCACTTGCGCAAGTCCGGATGGCTGCTGCAACCAGGCACCGTCGTAGCGAATGGATTGACCACGACTGGCATCAAATCGCATCCGATTTCCAGAAAGGATGTGACTGTTGGAATGCTGTGCTGGCGCCAGCATCCGAGGATCAAAATCAATCTCCAACCACTGACACAACCTTCTCAGGCTTGCTTCCGGATCGAGCGCCAGCTGTTCATAGCCAAGCCGGTACACAGGCCGACCCGTGGAGTCCAGTCTCGATGCCTGCCGCGCATTGACGCGACACCAGCGCAGCAGAGGCTTCAGACCAGGCAACCATTGCCGGCGACGACGGCCGTCACGGGTGCGGGAATGAACCCAGCTGCGAATATCCCGGGTGAGATGAACAATCCGAATGTCCAGGTCAGGATCCTCCAAGAAAGGAAGCACCATGTCGTCTTGGTACGAATCCACCGCCCAGACCGCCTCGGGATGATTCGTCTTCACGCCATCCAGAAGCCGCAACGTTTTCTCTGCCAGTGAGTGTCCGTCATGTGCTGGCAGCCATTCCAGCATCGGTCCCCACACGGGGCACTGGGCAGCAATTGCACCACAGGTGCAGCAGCGCTTGAAGCGCAGTTCACGGCGTAGCTGGGCAGGACCACGAGACTCATCCCCAGGCGCTGGCCGCTCGAGGATCCGTGCAGCCTCCCCCAGGCCCACCAGCTGAGGATGCGCTCCCAGGGAAAGATCCAGAATCGTTGTGCCGCTGTGGCCAAGACCACGGATCAACAGCAACCTGCGCCTTGGGATCGCATCAGCGGTCATCACAGCGACTCCGACCGGTCTTGCATGACCTGATGCAACAGCTGGGAGACCTGCTGAAGGTGATGCTCGATAGTGAAGCGCTCCTGAACACGCTGGCGCCCGCAGTCTCCCAGACGTGCAGCAAGAGCTGGATCCTGCACCAGCCGAGCCATCGCCTGCGCCATAGCGGTCTCATCACCTTCCTCAACAAGCAGACCGCTCTGTCCGTCCATCACCACTTCAGGAATCCCGGCATGGCGGGTTGCCACCACGGGAAGTCCACTGAGCTGTGCCTCCATCACCGCAACGGGATTGCCTTCACTGTCGCCATCGGGCGCCACCATCGAATGCTGAACAAAACCCCGCACCTGCCGCATCAGATCGGCCACTTGGGCCTGGGGGCACTCACCGAGTAAGCGGACATGCTCCTGCAGCTCCAAGTCGCGCACCAAAATGCGCGCCTGCTTCAGCAGAGGTCCGTCGCCCACCATCCAGAGAGCCGGTTGAGGAGTGACTGGCCCAAGGCTTTGGCACATCTGGGCAAAGGATCGAATCGTCTGCAGAGGGCCTTTTTTGGCAACAAAGCGACCAACCGCCAACAACCGAGGCGGTGTCTGAGCCGGTTCACTGCCATGAAAGAGATCACTGTTTGCACCGGAGGGACTGATCAACAGTCGATCGGATCGTGCACCCAGCGTCAGCAAGGTGTCGGCCATCGGCCTGGATTTAACGATCACGCCCGCAGCGATGTCCAGCAGTCGCCTGTAACGCTCGCGCAAAAGGCCCAAGCGACCCTGCGCTGAGGCATCGGAACCACGGAAATGCACCACTAACGGCACACCACTCCAAGCACACGCCTCCATCACCCGAACCGCCTCGAAGCCGAACTCGACCATCACCACATCCGGTTGATGGCGTCGGATCAAAGCACGCACCACCACTGCCGCAGGCCAGCCAGCCAGACGCAGCCACGACAGACGGGTGAACAGCTTACTGAGCCAAATCGCAGTGCCATAGGTCAGTCGCCAAGGTGCATGAAGGGGTCGCTCATCGCCGAAGTAGGCCGTCACCGCAAACGGCAGGCCCTGCAGATTGGCGCGAACAAAGGTTTCGCTGGCGGCCCGCGCCGTGGGTGCCAGCACCAACACCCGTTCCCTCTCCAGCTCGCGGCGCTGACTAGCCACGGTCATGGCTCTGCCTTTCATCACGGTGCAGGCAGAGCCAGCACCGAACGCCAGTGGGGCTCAACCACCACCCAGTCAAGAGACCGCAGTGTCTCTCGAGCCGCGTCGCCACAGCGCTGGCGTAGTTCGGCATCCTGCATTAATCGCCGCAACGCCGCGGCAAAAGCAACATCGTCGTCCGTTCCCACCACAAGACCCTCTCTGCCATCACGAACCATCTCCAGTGGACCCGGCGAAGCGTTACTCACCACTGAGGGCAAACCGGCTGCCATCGCCTCCAACAAGGCATTGGGCATCCCCTCAAACCGGGATGGCAAGGCGAAAATCGAGGCCCGCTGCATAAAGTCCAGGGGATCTGATCGAAATCCCTCGAAGCGGACCTCAGAGCGCAAGTGTTGCTGATCCACCAAGTCTTCCAATGCCTCACGCTCTGGCCCATCCCCCACAAGGGTCAATCGCCAGCCCTGCCGGACGGATCGCGGAAGCAGGGCAAAGGCACGGATCAGTACATCGAGTCCTTTTTGCGGAACCAACCGCGCCACAGCCAGCACTTCCTGCTGCCGCCGAGAGGAGCATCCATCCCCTTCTCGCAGACTGAGACCCGCAGGGAGTGGATTGGGCAACAGGTCTAAGCGTTGCCAGTGCCCCATCTCCTGCAGAGCCTGCAGAACGCCTTCGGTATTGGCCGTAACCACATCAGCACGACGGTAATAAACGCAGCGCAGGCGATTCCAAAGTCGATCCAGACGCTGCAGTCGGGGGTCATTGCGTTCCGAAACCACGAGATGAATTGGAAGATCCCAAACCGCAGCGCAGCAGAGAATGTTGGTCTTGGTGAGCAGCGCCAGCACGCGGCGGGGGCGATGCTCCAACATCAGCTCGCGCAGTCGGCGGTAGATCACCCCTCCAGCCCCTCTCATGCACCAGTTGAGCAAGCGAATGGGAAGGGCATCGGAACCAGGCTGAATCTTGGCCTCGATGAGGGGCCAGGTCCATTGCATGAAGCGCAGCACCAGTGCCATCGTCACCCGAATCAACAAGCGCCGCACCTTGATGCACTGCGCCACGCAGAACCGACGAGCGCGGGCAAGTAGCGATCGATTCCAGACGTCCCTCAGCCAGGGATGAACATTGAGATCGTCATCAGGGCCAAGGTCAAATGTCGTGATGTTTTCCGGCAAACGGTGTTTGATCGGATGACCATGTCGCAGCGAGAGCACCCGCACCTTGTATCCCTGAGTAGCAAAGTGCTCAGCCGCCAGCAGGCCTACTTTCTGGGCTCCTCCTGCGCCGAGGTGAGGCAGCACCACCCAGAGATCATCCATGGCACAACCGCCGCATGGCCTCTAGACAATCACGTCGCAGACGCTGCTCGGCGTACTGCTCCCGCACCAGCAGGGCCCGCTCGCCCATCCAACGGCGACGATCAGGGTCCTCCAATAAGCCCGAGATCGTCTCGACCCATTCGTCAGCACTGGCCCCCATCGGCAACAGCAGCCCGTTCTCTCCATGGCGGATCAGATCAGCAGGACCCGTCAGACAGTCGCTGGCGATACAGGCACAACCGGCAGCCATGGCCTCCAGCAGCACATTCGGGAAACCTTCGAAACGCGACGGCAGGACGAACACCGTTGCCCTGGCATACCAACTCGCCATGCTGCCGCTGACCCCTGGCATCAGCAAACGCTGCTGCAGATCTGAGTCTTTGCTGAGCATTTGGCGCAACCACTGCTGCTGATCAAGGCCTTGATACAGCCCTGGAGCAAGGCCAAGCAGCGCCAGGTGAAGACTCGGATCTCGGCGAGCGAGTATTGAGAAAACAGGCATCAAGCAATCAAACCCCTTCTGACGCGCTTTAGTACCTGCAGCAAGAATCAGCGGCTTCCCGGGCGCCAGCCAGTCGTCGGGCTCCAGCAGGGGATCACGATCAGGCAGTGGCCAGCTGACTGAATTGGGAACAAGCTGTTGTCTGCGAACTCCACAGTGCTGACGCAGCCAGTCACCGGTCACCCGTGTCTGCACCCAATGCAGATCCGCCCAGGGGTAGGTGCAGCGACGCAACCAGCGCCATGGGATCGCAGGCGGTTTGGCAGGAGGGTAGTTGCGTTCTGAGATCAACGTTCGCAACGGCAGACCGGCACTGGCCAGCAGCAGCTTGACTGCCGGCAGGGTGGTCACCCCCACAGCGAGATCACTGCCGTGGCGACGCAGCAGCTGCCGCAAAGCCAGCACTCGAAAAGGAAAGGCAAACCAGCCAAGCCAACGCAGCAACGGCGCCAATGGTGGCTCCACCCAACGCTGAACTCCCAACGGCACGGGGTAGGCATCCAACTCTGGCCCCTGGCGAGTGATCACCACCACCTGCCAACCCTCGTCCCTGCACCAGCGGGCCCACTGCAGCAAAACTCTTTCGGCACCACCGAGCTTGAGGGAATCAATCGTGAACGCAACCCGGATGCCCGCCATCAGAGTGGCTTAAGCGACTGCAGAAAGCGCCGAGCTTTCTCGGCCCGCTGGCGGCGAAGGTCGGGGAAGTAAACCAACAGCACAGGATCCACCAACCGCTCCAAATCTGGACGAGCTTCAGGTTCCTGCGGCAACCACCGGCAGTTCTCAAGCATGGTGACCACCGCTTCAGCAAAGCCGCGGTGGTCTTCATGGGTCTCGTTGGCGATCAGGTCGAAACGATCGGCATGACAGGCCTGACGCAAACGTTCCATCTCAACGACAACCGCATCAAAACGAACAGCATCTTCGGCATGCCAGGCCATCACGGCTGCAATCGTGAGGCTGCGCATGATGTTGCGGGTCATGCGCGTTGCAGTGGTGAGATCAATAGCGAATGGGTCATAGCGTCGCGCACTGGCCAGCAGTTCGCGGGAGGCTTGCTCGAGAGCTGGGGTGTCGTTCAAGGCCATCAAGGCCCGAAGTCGGGTGAGTTGGGCTGAAATTAGTAATTTCGCCCGGTTTTCACGATTGGGCTTCAAACAGCGATAAGTGTCGGGATCCCCCTCCAGAACAGTCAGGATCATCTCCAGCCCCTCAACACCACGACGCAAGGCCTCGC
The DNA here is from genome assembly GCF_900473965.1 of Synechococcus sp. UW179A. Taxonomy (NCBI): domain Bacteria; kingdom Bacillati; phylum Cyanobacteriota; class Cyanophyceae; order Synechococcales; family Synechococcaceae; genus Synechococcus; species Synechococcus sp. UW179A. The sequence goes on from NZ_UCNJ01000018.1 coordinate 201,788, forward strand.
CATCCTTGGCATCGATCGCCCGATAGGTTCTGACAACTCTGCAATAACCTGAGTAATGAAGGGGCAGAGCGGTGCTGGAGGCCAGCACATCAAAGAGCAGTAGTTGATCGATACGACTACCAGGGCGGGAACTGCGGCGAAACAACAGCTGATGAAGAATCTCGGCAACGCCGTCTTGCTGCCAGATCCTTTCGATCAAACGACAACCTCCGAGGTTGTCACCCACTGCCAGGCGTCGACTGGCGAGATCACTTAACAAGGCGATATTGGTCGAATGCCCTTCCAGCCATCCCTTCAAGACCCGCTCGGACAAATGCTGCTGTCCAAAACGATCCAGCACTGTGAGACCTGTGAGTAAGAGCTGTGCAGACAGGCGAGAGCGGCTCCATTGACGACGCACCGCGTGGTAAGGAGGAGCCTGCGGCGCCTGCGGTTCATCAGGCATCAAGCCGTGATGATCCAGACAATCGAGCATTGCCCTTGTGCGCGTGCTGTAGGTGTGAAGCCGCGCTCGTTCCAATCGCAGCTCCAGGACGGGACCCTGTTGTGCGAGAGCTCGATGGATCGCAGCTTCAAACGCCACCGCATCAGGGGGGCAGAGCATGGCCACATCAGCCTGATCCTCCAGGGCAGGGATGGCAGTCGCCACCACTGGACGACCAGCGGCTAGGTACTCGAAAAACTTCATCGGGTACATGTGCCGGGTGTAGTCGTTGAGTTGCAGCGGCAGCAAGGCCACATCCGCATGGGCCAGGTAAGCCGGCAGGGTGCTGTAGTTCCTCGTGCCGAGCAGGTGCACATTGGCCAGCTGCCTCCAACTGCTCACATCCGTGTTTGGATCTGTTTCCCCGACAGGCCCGATGAACAGATAAGTCCACTGCGGAGTACGCCCCATCAGCGCTTCCAGCATCTCCAGCTCCAACTTGTAGGCATCGATGGCACCGATGAAAATCAGAACCGGACCAGTGGAGGCGGGCCAGTCGGCGGGTCGCGGCAGATGCTCAGCAAGTGCCTGACCGAAGTGGTCGGCATCAGCCACGTTGCCGAAACGATGGCTGCCAGCATTCAGAGATCCCAGAGCAGCGTGCAGCTGGGGGGATGTCGTGAACAAAGCGTTGGCAGCAGCGCAGAGATTGCGCTCGGCCGCCTCCAGCACGTCAACTGGCATGCCGGGCTGGGCCTGAATCCGGTCAACACAGAAATAGACAACAGCATGAAACCTGCTCAAACGCAGATAAGCCCGGGTCTGGGGATTGAACGTCCACAACAGCGGACGACGGAGGTCGAGAACCAGATCGGCCACAAACAGACTGAGATTGAGGCTCCAGCGGTTCAACAAACCCGCCAGGCCGCGGACTTGTCCAGGCAGAACAAGTGGTGAGACCACCCAAACCCCAGAACGCACCTTCCTAGGGAGACGCAATCCACGCCTTAGCCGCCTGAGAATCCTTCCCGAGTCGGAACGATCCACACGCGGTCCACGCACGCCAAGTGAATCGACGTAGAGCACGCGATGACCGAGATCTGCGAGCGCCGCCGCCACATGCTGTTTGTTGGTCCAGAGCGGATGATCCCAGTCGGCGGTCGAAAGAACGACGAAATCTGCCATACCTGGTTCAGGTGGCGCCAAATAGGGTCATTTCACGGAAACTCTCGGATCGTTCACACAGCTCGTCAAAACTGCCGCTGGCCACAATCCGACCGTCGACGATTTCGTAAATGCGATCGCACTTCTTCACTGTGGACAGACGATGGGCGATCACAATCGTCGTGCAGCGACGACCGACGATATCGAGAGCCTGCATAACGTCATGCTCAGTTTTGTTATCAAGAGCGCTGGTGGCTTCGTCAAGCACAAGAACTTTGGCCTCTCGATAAAAGGCGCGGGCGAGTGCCAGTCTCTGACGCTGCCCTCCAGAAAGCTTGGCTCCATCATCGCCCACCATGGTGTAAAGCCCATAGGGCATTCCACCCACCACATCATCGAACTGTGCGGCTTCAAGAGAGGTCCAGACACGGGCATCATCGATCGAATCCGAATGCTGTCCGAAGGCAACATTGTCTCGCACACTGCCACTCGTCAGCCTTACGTTTTGAGGCACAAACGAACAATTAGCCTGCCACGCTGGAAGCTCCTGGGCTGTGACAGGAATTCCGTCGATGCACAATGATCCATTCGAAGGTTTGTACAAACCAAGAATTAAATGAGCAAGCGTAGTTTTGCCGCTTCCGGTTTTACCAACAAATGCAATCCTAGATCCGCTGGGAATCGTTAGATCAATATCGTGGATCACATCAACATCTGATTGCCGAAAAGAAAAGCTCACTTTTTTGAGCTGAATAAACCTCTGCGGCACCAGACCATTTGGGGAAGGAACATCCGCCGAATCAAGCAGCAACCGGTCGGGATTCAGTTGCAGTAGATCGAGAGCTTCTTCCATTTGCGGCAGGCCACCCCGAAGCTTATTGACACTACGAAACAGAGATTGCAAAGGCCCTGAAATTCTCAACAGTGCGATCAAAATCGCTGATATTTCCGGCAAAGTATCCTGGAAAGAGTCAAGATTTCCACTCCAAAGAGAAGGCGTTATAAATACAGCAAACAAGATTGTGATTCCCGCAGGTTCAATCACCAATCGAGGAATATCCGGCAACAGCCTGCTGATGCGGTCATAACGCTTTGCTATTCCACCGTCCCTTGCAAACCGAGACCCAAAAAAACCTTCAGCTCCATACAACTGAACCTCACGCATTGATCCTATCGATTCACTCAGAATCATTGAAATGCGCTTTCGATAACGTATTTTTTGTTTCGTCGCTAAACGCAGATAGGGAGTAATCAGCCTTGAAGCGACCACATAAGAAAACACCATTAATGAGAAAATGATGAATGCCTTAACACCCAACACGAGAACAATTCCCGTGATGAGAGAGAGAATCGAAACAAGATTTCCAGAGCTGGTGATTAAAGGAGCAATTACTCCAGTGGAAACATTGTTAAAAATCCGATTGAACTGCAGAGCAATTCCTTTGGACCTCCCTCCCACGAAGAACTCATACTCCTGACGCATCAGCGTGAGGTAGACGCGGTTCACGAGGTCATTCCAGATTTCGGCACTGAGCAGGCTCTGCATCAGCGAGACGCCGAAGCGCACTCCAGAGGCAAGCCAGAACGTGAGGATCAGCAGAGCAACGATCCAACCCGCCTGGTCCAACAGGGCTCCACCAAAAACCTTGATCCCAGGAATCTTGTCCTGCAGATTGTTACCGGCAAGCAATCCAACCAGGCGTGCCAGCAAGGCAACCAGAAAAACATCCATCACCCCCTGAAAGAAGGCAGCCACCATCACCACCAGGAGCTGCTGATTGCGCCGGCGAGGCAGATAAGCCAGCAGCTTGCGCAGGTTGGTCAAGGTCTGGCTTTGAAACGGCATTGAAGCCCTCAGCTTTCAACCTTGAGCGTTCAAGGCGCTATCCACGTGCCTAAAACCTTAATTCGCACCCATCAGTCAGCCTTGACGCCAAGGTCAGCCGGACAACCGATTGGCCACCTTGTCGCGCAAGCGATCCCAGCGCAAAGTCCAGCGCAGCCGCCGCGTGGACGGCGATCGCAAAAGACGCGCAGACGACAAACCGATGGCGTCGTGCACAACCAGATCATCCAGCTGCGACAGAACTGCCCTCCAGCGCTCGCACCACCTGGCCTCACTGGATTCCGCCAGAAGCTCCTCGATGGTCGCAGCAGCTGGGAGCCACTGTTGGGGGCTGGCAACGGCCGCAGAGATCCGCACCAGATCATTCTCCAGAGTGCCCTGGCCGATCTGATGGGCGGTCACACCAGGCGTCAGTGTGTCGGCAAGAGCATGATTGAAACTGCCAAACACCACGCAACCGCAGGCCAGAGCCTCCAGTGGAGGCAAGCCGAATCCCTCACTCACACCATGGCCTCGCCAGTACTCCGCCGAGTCATAGAGATAGACCTTGGAGCGATTGAACAGATCAACCAAGTCATCGACCCAGCCGCTCTGAACCTCCACGCTCAGACCCTGTGCCTGCAGGGCTGGCACCAGCTGGTTCAACACATAGGGACTGCTCTTGCGCTTCTGCACCAGCACATCAATCGGCCTCTCGGTAACCGGATCCCGGTCGGATGACGATGGACGTGCACCCCGCTCCAGCCACTGTGGTTCTAATGCGTTGGGCACCCAGAACAACGGGTTGCGTGGAGCACGGTCACCCCAGTAACCGAGCGTGTTACGACTCACCGCCACCACTGGTACCCCTGGGGGAAGACCAAAACCGTATCCACTGCTATGCGCCTGATAGACGACCGGTCGTCCGCGGAGACGGGAGAGTGAACGAGGCACGTCAAAGCCCCAGCTCACAATCCAAAGAGACCCACCAGGAGACTGTTCTGCCTGCAGCACATCATCCAGGTATGGATGGCAATCACTGCGTTCCTTATAGGTCACTATCTCGGTAGGACGCAGAGTTGAGAGCAGACGTGCGGTCTGCAAAGCGACACTCAGTCCGCCACAACGAAAACGGGTTCCGGTGCCAGGCACCAGAACCCGAATGGAGTTGAACCCCCCTGGCGAAGGCTCAGTGGATGACATCAAGCAGCGGCGGTTTCTGTGCTGCCACTGCGCTGACGGCGGGTCAAGAAACCGAACAGCACCTTGCCGATGGCCGCCACCAGATTTCCTTCAAGCTCCTTGAACATGTGCATGTTCATGTGAAAGGCGTTGTTCGCCTCCTCAACAATGCGGTCAGCGGTGTCCTGATCGATCGGCAGCTTATCCATGGTGGCCCGGTATGTGGTCTTGAAAGCCTTCTCGTCTGCAATTTCATCGAAAACGTAGAAACGCAAACCGTCGTCTCCATCCATATTCATCGCTTTCTGAGCGATGTTCTTCAGGATCTGACCACCAGAGAGGTCACCCATGTAACGGGTGTAGTGATGACCAACAAGCAGTTCGGGGGACTGCTTCGCTACTTCGTGGATCCGCTCGACGTAAGCCACGGCGGAAGGTGAAGGCTGGATCTCATCTTTCCAGTTTTCACCGAAGTAATAAACAAGATCCTTCTCGAGGGACTCGCGTCGGTTCAGCTGCTCCATCCCCACCGGGCCCACAACAGGGTGATCCTTGAGTTGATCCACCTCTTCCTCCATGGCGGAATAAACGAAGTAGAGGTCAGCAACGAGCTTGCGATAGCTGGATTTATCGACGACACCCTTGAGGAAGCAACTAACGAAACCGGTGTTCTCGGCCATCGTGTGAGCTTTCTTGGTGCCTTCACGGAGCTGAGCAGCCAGAGCTACGGACATGGGATGGACTTGATCGGTATAGGCAACCATAAAATCGAACTTCGCCGAAGAGTCCGAAGGGTTGCGAAGGGTTACGCCGCTGTGCCCGTCGCTGCCGGATTGGAGAACAAATCAAACAAGTCCCGACAGATTCCCCGCAACTGCTGAACCTGCTCGGGTTGTGGCAGGTGCGAGCCCTCGGGCTGCCAATCGCCCATCGTCACCAGACGCCAGCGTTCACCGTCGTAGGTCATGCCGCGCATCAACACCCCCAGCAGATCCGGCGCGGCCATCGAACCATCCTGCTTGGACTTCTGCTGAAGCCGTAACTGCAGAAGCAAACTGCGGCACTCGAGACGTGGACTCCAACCGGGGAAGTGAAACGCCAGATCAAGGGTCTGATCCTCCTGCCAGCGGCGCGTCTGAGGATCATCCCGCCATGGATTGAGATTGACACTCGCGGCCGGAAAACGGTCTCTCACCAAGGTCACGGCCGAAGCCAGAGCCTGGGCGAGCTGCACGCTGTCTACCGCTTCTCCTGCGTTCACCAGTTCATCGTCGATGACCACAGGTTGAAGGCTGCCGACCCGAAGCGCCAGTGGCCGTTACGGTTGCGACCATGATTCCGAGCACTCTCAGCTCCCGACTCAGCCTCTACGGACTGGTGGGGGTGGTAGCCGCAGCCGTGCATGCCCTGGTGCTTCTGGCACTGAGCCTATTGATGCCGCTATGGCTAGCGAATCCCCTGGCATTTCTTGCTGCATCACTGGCCGGCTATCTGGGACACGCACGATTCACCTTCCGCCCGGAAACCGGTGGCCAGCGCTTCGCTCGACGCTGGCTGGTCATTCAATACGTGGTCAACCTCACGGTGAGCGGCGTCTTGCCTCTCGCCCTGCCCAACGCGTTGGGCGAGCCAGTGCGGGTCGCCATCCTGGTGTTCACCCCCACAGCCCTGAATGCCTTGATCTGGTCGCGGGCTGCACGGTTCAGCCAGCGGCGGAGGGATTGCCTCGTCACCCCACGACGCCATGCCGATGATCTCGGACTCAGTCCTGCCACCAACCAGGCCATTCTCGAACTCGCCAGTCAAGGAAAGCTCGACAGCAGCAGTCTGCTGGTCAATGGCCCTGTCGCAGCCGACGGCATTCGCGCGTGGCAGAAGCTGACGCAGACCCATCCTCAGCTGCAGATCTGTCTGCACCTCTGTCTCACCGAAGGACCTTCCAGCGCTGAGCCAGCTTTAGTACCTGACCTTGTGGATTCACACGGCTATCTGAAGCGATCGTTTGGACAGTGGTTGATGCTGTCACTGCTACCGCGCCAACATCCCTGCCGACGTCGAGTCGAAGACCAACTGGGGCTGGAATTAGACGCCCAGATCAAACGCTTCCGCAGCTTCTGCGGTGATGCACCCATTCATCTGGATGGCCATCAACACATTCACCTGGTACCAGTCGTACTGAAGGCAGCTCTGGCCAGAGCTGGCGACAACGGCATCACCTGGATGCGCCTGACGGAGGAACCGCTACCCACTGGTCTTCCCTTGCGCTATTGGAGGGCAGCCATCCGTCAGTCAGGCCTGCTGAAGTGGCTGGTGCTCCAGCTACTGAGCCTCCAAGCTCGGCCCGCCATCCGGCGCTACGGGCTTGCCAGCAACCAAAGCTTCGCCGGCGTGCTGTTCACCGGCCAAATGGCAGGAGCTCCCATCCTGGCTGCATGGAGGGAGCTCAGCAGTGTGGAACCACAACCAGGAGCCACTCCACCGCTGCTGCTGGCCCACCCCAGTGCTCCTCTCAATATCGATCTGGTGAAAGCAGGATTCTCACTGTCCCAGGGCTTTGCCGCTTCAACCTGGCGACAGCGCGAATGGCGTGCTCTTCAGGACCTGTGAACCCGACGGATGAAGTAATGGGGTCGTGACTTCGCCTCCACATAAACACGACCGACGTATTCCCCAAGCACACCAATGCCGATCAGCTGAATCCCCCCGATGAACAGCACCGCCACCATCAGGGAGGCATAACCCTCGACATCCACTCCAAAGAGGGCTGTGCGCAGGATGATCACCAAGGCATAAAACAGGCTGAGCGAGGACACCAAAACACCGATCCCTGTCCAAATCTTGAGGGGGAGAACAGAGAAGGAAAAGATCCCATCGAAGGCGTAGCCAAACAACTTGAGCGGACTCCATGACGTTTGGCCTCCAACCCGACTGACCCGCTGATAAGGCAGCTCCACGCTCGAATAGCCCGTCCAGGGGAGAAGCCCTTTGGAGAAACGACTGGACTCACGCAACTGGGTGACTGCATCCAGAACAGCGGCATCCAGCAGGCGGTAATCACCAGCCCCCTCCTGGAGCTCGATCGAATCCACCACCTTGTTGAACACCCGATAAAACCAATGCGCGCTGGCCACCTTCAGACGTGATTCCTGATCCTGGTCATCGCGCACCGCAGTCACCACTTCCGCTCCGTCCCGCCAATGGCGGACCATCTCTTCAATCAGCTCAGGAGGGTGCTGAAGATCTGAGTCAATCAACACAGCTGCGCCGCAACGGCCGTTGACGTGGTCAAGGCCAGCCAGCATCGCGGCTTCCTTGCCGAAGTTGCGGGTGAGTTCCAGCAACGTCACGGGCGAGCGCGCATGACCCTCCATCCAGACGCGGATACGTTCAACCGTTGCGTCGGACGATCCATCGTCGATCAGCACCAAATGGTCCACACCAGGCACTGTCAGCACACGCTCCACAAAACGCGTGATCACATCCTGTTCGTTGAAACAGGCCGCCACGACCCAGACTCCCTCTGACTTCGGCATGGGATGGAGGTCGGATCGAAAGAGACTTTAGAGATCACCCTTCAAGTCATAGGCTCGCGACAACGTGATCGCCCTGCGGCAACCCAGCCATGGCTCAGTTCGAGAAGCTCACAGCCCCCACAGAGGGCACCCCGATTCGCTTCGAGAATGGTCATCCCGTGGTGGCCGACAACCCGATCATTCCCTTCATTCGAGGCGATGGAACGGGCGTAGACATCTGGCCAGCGACGCAGAAAGTGCTTGATGCAGCCGTGGCCAAGGCCTATGCAGGCGCGAAAAAGATCGAATGGTTCAAGGTCTACGCCGGTGATGAGGCCTGTGATCGTTACGGCACCTACCAGTACCTGCCCGAAGACACCCTCGAAGCGATCCGCAGCTACGGCGTTGCCATTAAAGGCCCGCTCACAACACCTATTGGTGGAGGAATCCGATCACTGAATGTGGCCCTTCGCCAAATCTTTGATCTGTACTCGTGCGTACGTCCCTGCCGTTACTACGAAGGCACACCAAGTCCGCACAAGCGACCTCAGGATCTCGATGTGATCGTGTACCGGGAGAACACGGAAGACATATACATGGGTGTGGAGTGGGAGGCCGATGACCTTGTGGGTCAGGAGCTTCGCAAGCACCTGAATGAAGTGGTAATTCCTGCCAATGGCAAACTCGGCAAGCGGCAGATCCCAGAAGGCTCAGGCATCGGCATCAAACCGGTCAGCAAGCACGGCAGCCAACGTCACATCCGCAAAGCGATTCAACACGCCCTGCGTCTGGAAGGCGACAAACGCCACGTCACCCTGGTGCACAAGGGCAACATCATGAAGTTCACCGAAGGGGCTTTCCGCGACTGGGGTTATGAGCTCGCGACGACCGAATTTCGCAACGTTTGCATCACCGAGCGGGAAAGCTGGATCCTCGGAAACCTGGATGAAAATCCTGACTTAAGTGCGCAATCCAACGCGCGCATGATCGAGCCCGGCTACGACAGCCTCACACCCGAAAAGAAAACGGAAGTCGACTCAGAAGTTCAAAGCGTGATCGACACAATCGGGCCGAGTCATGGAGGCGGAAAATGGAAACAAATGGTGATGGTCGATGACCGAATCGCCGACAGCATCTTCCAGCAGATCCAGACACGACCTCAGGAATATTCGATCCTGGCCACCCTCAATCTCAATGGTGATTACATCTCCGATGCAGCCGCCGCAATGGTGGGTGGCCTGGGGATGGCCCCGGGCGCAAACATTGGTGAAACAGCAGCAATCTTCGAGGCAACACATGGCACGGCACCAAAACATGCAGGCCTCGACCGCATCAACCCTGGCTCAGTCATCCTGAGTGGAGTGATGATGCTGGAGTTTCTTGGTTGGCAAGAAGCCGCCGACCTGATCACCAAAGGACTCAGTGCAGCTATTGCTGACCAGCAAGTGACCTATGACCTGGCCCGACTGATGGACCCGCCGGTCGAACCTGTGAGCTGCAGTGGTTTTGCTGATGCAGTCATTCAACATTTCTAGGAACAAGCAACAAACATCACGAAAAGGACAGATCAACGATGAAATCTCAGAGAACTGTCCTTTTACTTCTGGGCATAGCTCTTGTTATAGCAACCATCGTTATTCATCATCTGTGGGGACTAAGAGGAGCAGAGCGCCTCACCAGCAAGGACATTTACTACGTCTGGGAAGAAGGGAAGTCAATCGCAGATGGAGTCAATCCCTACGCAAGAATTATTGGAAAATCGCTTCGGGACAATAACAAATACCCCACATACTTACCTCTAAGCTATTACTTTGTGGCCATTCTTGATCGAATTGGCTTCCAAAGCTTTTTTGATTTTATAAGGGTTTGGAGACCTTTCAATGTCTTTTGCCACTTGGGAATCGCCATTGTTACCTTCAGCACCTACAACCAGCAGCGAAAACCGATATCCGGACTCATCGCCTGCAGCATTCTGCTTTTAGGCCGCTGGAGCGCCTACATCGTTAACGTTCAGCATCTTGAATTTGCGGCAATTCTGCCAATCCTGCTCGCAGGCCAACAACTCAACCGCAGACCAAAATTCTCAGCCCTGATGTTTGGACTCTCTCTCAGTGTGAAGCATATTGGCATCATACTTCTACCTAGCTTTCTCCTAGGCCTGGAGCCTGAACGCGTCTCAAGCGACAAACAATTCAAGGGCAAGCAGCTGATCACCTACGGCGCAATTGCCCTGGCAATACCTCTCATCATTTCCATACCGTTCCTGTTGGATCAACCCTCAGGATTCCTGCTCAACGTGCTGTTCTCAACCACCCGTGACTTCAGAGATCACGGCAACGCAACAGGCACCAGAATGATCCTGACCGGAGTCGATGGAACACGACTTTTGATGGTTGTACTGATCGCCATGAATTGGATCGCTCAGATCAAAGAAAAGATTAACTTCTGGTTTGCAAGCACAATTACGTTATTAATATTCTTGCAATTCAACGCCGTCATATTTGCACAATACTATATCTGGCTTGCTTCATTCTTACTGATTTCCTGTGCATTCCTGAGCCCCAAGGCAATCAAACAACCAACACCAACATCAACCCAGTGACCATGATCTGCAGCGTTGACCAACAGAAAAATTCTTTTTGCGCAACTAAAATGAATCAAACATGGAAGTGGCGGCGAATCATGAAGCACTGAGAATTGGTGCACGTCATTAAAAAGAAACTCAATGGGAAGAGCTTTATCTCCAACAACTCTTTAAGCACTGGCAACGCATGCGTCCAACCAACACCAAAGGCGAAAAAGCTTCCCACGAAGCCAGCCTGAGATACGTTGTCACCCCTCTCATCGTTGCCTGCATCGTCGGATTGGCAGTCTGCGCATGGATCAGCAGTAGCCCTGCCATCCTGCCAACACCCGAATCCTCAGCAGGAGAATCACTGCTCAATAGCTATCTGAGAATTGCCCATCAACTTTGGCTAATCGCACTGATTGTCTTACTGGGAAACCTGATTCAAAAAATCATCAGAATCAGAATCAAGCAGTCATCAGAAGGGTGGAACACAATGGAAACCCCTCTGAAACAGAGCATCTATTTTGTTAACAAAAATCGACTAACAACAGTCTTATTTATCGCTTACACGATTGCAATGATTTCCGGAACAACCTATCTATATGCAGACATGATCGGCTGGTATCCAGATTTAATCGATGGACATTTTCTCAATAACTTCTCAATCAAGCAAAGCTTGATCAAGGAAACAATGCGTCGGACAGACTTTCGCTTTTTCCCACTAGCCCATCAAGACATCCATATTCTGAGCTGGTTCAGCATCAACATCAAAACCTGGATGCTTGTTAGCTCCATGGAACTGATTAGCATCGTACTTTTAAGCGTAAGGTTTTTAAACAAACTATGCGCATATAAAACAGCTCAACAATCCACAATATTGCTACTTGCAATATTGATACTCATTCATCCTTCAACGGGAACGGCTTTCTTTCAGGTTATTTATTCAGAAAGGCTGCTATGCCTTTTCTTCGTGCTGCATATCAATGCGTACATCAATTATCAGCAACATCAGCACAGAGAAGACTTTTATTTTTCGCTTCTATGGGCAGGATTAGGAGTCTTCACGAAAGACACTGCAATTATTCTTTTTGTTATACCAGCAATCACGAATCTACTGATCTCGGCAACAAAATCACGACAAGAGCTACAGCCGATTAATCAAGAAGCGATCGCGAAGTTCCAACATAAACATCATCTAGAGCTGTGGCTATGCATCATAGGCTTAGCCTTCATCACAAGCTATCTATTTTTATCGCTGCTACCAAGTGTCTATGCACAGGAAGGGGCTTACAACGACAATATCCCGGAGGGGTTTATACCAGATATTCGATTCTACATTTTTACACTCATTATTCTAATGCGAGTCATCGGTATAGCCTCAGAGCGACTTCAATACAACCTTCTCGATGCTATTAACGTGTCGGCAATTTGCTATACCATTACGCTCTCTTTTGTGTATGAGTTTAACTCAAATAGCTATCTCACTCTACCAGTCAATCTGATCATTGCCATCAATATTGGCTGGCTGTGGATGACAGCTGTTGACTCTCGATTCAGTCCTTCACTCAAAAGCAGCAAGCTGATCAGCGGATCAATAGCTGCCTCAGCATTGCTGATCTCAGTCGAACATATTGCATCAGACCAACCCTTTGCAAAAACGATTGCGGACATGAAAATTGAACAAGACTCAAATCAAAAAACTTACAACAGGCTTTATGATATTGCAAAAGAGTATCGCAAACAAGGCAAGCCTATTAACATCATCATAAACAGGAAATCAAGGCTTTCAGAAAGAAGACTTCTTTATAGAATCCCATACCATTCGTTGATTGAATATGATTCAAAAACCAACACATTCAACACTACAGACGGGGAAACCGAAAACGATTCATATACTCTCAAAGAAGGAGATATTATTGCAAATCTCGACAAAAGCGTTAATCTTATTAATCCAATCCTTGAGGGAGTTGAGGCGAAGTTGATTTATCGACATAACCCAAGCAAACAAACTGGAATGATCCTAGAAATTACAAAAGTTAAGCCATAAGAATCGCCAGATCAACTGACATGAAAGGGTTGGAAGATGTTCAGCACAACATGACGAACTCATAACGTTGACATGGTTGTGCTGAGTGGACAAAGCCACTCAAGATCGGAGTCAACCAAATGTGCGGCACGCAAGACAGACACAGATGGGCACTGGCACGGCATCCCAATCCAGCTGTATGCAGCGATCACCTGAGACATCTCTCTGAAACGGGATGTCTGGACGAAGGCTACGACAACCCCAATCCAATAGATTCATGCATGAACGTTTCAAATTGCAGCCTGAAGCCGCTAAGCAATGAGGCAGGACCGTTTACAGGAGCTTGAGAACAGCTTGGTTGCCCTTGTCGGGCAGCAGCAGATTTTGACCGACCGCGAACAAACAAAACCCTACAGAACAGGAATTCGTGTTGGCCATGGCATGGCCTGTGCAGTGGTCCTACCCAAAAACCTGTTGCAGCTTTGGCAAACCTTAGAATTGTGCGTCAAATTTGATAAAATCATTATTATTCAGGCGGCAAATACTGGCCTGACAGGGGGATCCACGCCTGACGGCAATGACTACGACAGAGATGTCGTGATCATCAATACGTTGAATTTAAACAAGGTCATCCTCTTAAAAGGTGGTGATCAAATCGTTGCATTTGCAGGATCAAGTTTATATCAATTAGAAGAAACATTAGCGCCCCTGGGGAGAGGGCCCCATTCGGTAATCGGCTCATCATGCATTGGTGCATCTGTCGTTGGAGGCATTTGCAATAACTCAGGCGGAAATCTTGTCAACCGTGGTCCGGCCTATACGGAATACTCGCTGTTTGCGCGTCTCAATCAAGACGGAACCCTTGAGCTGGTCAATCATCTCGGCATTGAGCTTGGTACATGCCCTGAAAACATTTTGACCACTCTTCAACAAGCTAATTTCAACACAAATGAATTAGCAGATTGTGATCGACTGGCATCTGACCATGACTACCAGAAGCGCGTCCGAGAGATCACCTCTCCAATCCCAGCACGCTTCAATGCTGATCAACGACGCTTACGCGAAGCCAGTGGTTGTGCAGGAAAACTGGCCGTATTCGCTGTCCGGCTTGACACATTTCCAAAACCCAAACAAGAGAAAGTCTTTTACCTGGGAACGAATAATCCGCAACACTTAACCGAACTACGCAAACAGATTCTCAAAGATTTTACAAATCTACCCGACATGGGTGAGTATCTCCATCGTAGTTATTTTGATGGCGCTGATCTTTACTGCAAGGATGCTTATCTTGCAATCAAATATTTCGGCACAGGATTCATCCCCAAGCTGTTCGGAATCAAGAGAAACGTTGATCGAGTTGTCTCACAATGGCCTAGCTCATTATTTCCAGATCACTTTTCAGACAAGTCTCTGCATTGCATCGCACGGCTTGCACCCGATCATCTTCCATCCAAAATGAGACATTATCGGAATCAATATGAGCACCACATGATTATTTTAGCCAGCGACAAATCCATCCAAGAAACTCAGGAATTACTGCAAAAAAGCTGGAAAGATAAAGATGAGCGAGCCTATTTTGAATGCAGCGAATCCGAAGGAAAAGCGGCCTTACTGCATCGCTACGTTGCTGGAAATGCACCAGCTCGATACCAGATCTTAAACAAAGACAACTCCGGAGAACTGCTTCCACTTGATGTCGCCTTGCCGCGCAACTGCGAGACGTGGCACGCCATTCTTCCTGATGAAATCCTCTCCCAGATGGCCGAATCATTCCAAATGGCACATTTCCTTTGCATGGTGTTTCACTGGGACTTTGTGGTAAAGAAAGGGATTGATGCCGATAAATTGAAAAAACAAATTTTAGATCTGCTCGATCAATCCGGTGCCAAATACCCTGCTGAACATAATGTCGGTCACTTGTACAAGGCCGAAACAGACCTGTCGAATTTTTACAAGAAAATAGATCCAACCAATAGCTTCAACCCAGGTATCGGGAAAATGTCTAAGCTCAAAAACTATCAATAAGCCTTGAGGAAAAAACAAGTCTCGCGAATAGCAAAATATGCAGAACTTAATCTGAGAATGACCAATACCGCATGAAGGGTTAGGATCACGAGAATTAATGTTATCCACTAACTGGGATGAATCAGAATGTTTCCGCCCCGAGAGTGGTCAACGTCTCGGATCTTCGTGATCTTGCCAAAAAGCGTCTGCCAAAAATGGTGCTTGGCTACATCGACAGCGGTGCTGACAGAGAACAGACCTTGGCGCAAAATTGCAGCGCTTACAATGAAATATTGTTCAGGCCTCGATGTGCAGTTGCGACCCCTGAAGTTGAGTTAAATATTTCAGTGTTAGGTCAGAACTTTAAATTGCCGTTCCTGCTTGGTCCTGTTGGCAGCAGCAGGATGTTTTATCCCCAAGGAGAGGTTGTTGCCGCAAGAGAAGCAGGCAAGGCAGGCACTGGATACACTCTTTCAACACTTTCAGGATGCCGACTGGAAGATGTGAAACAGGCTACTGATTGTCCTGCCTGGTATCAGCTTTATCTGCTCGGAGGCCGAGATGTCGCTCTCAAAACGATTGAACGCGCAAAATCTGCGGGATTTTCAGCGATCGTACTCACCATCGATACCCCGGTCTCTGGCTTGCGTGAGCTCGATGTCCGTAACGGGACCAAAGAACTGCTATCTCAAAACCCTCTAACAATGTTGCCATTTCTGCCGCAGATGTTGGCAAAGCCATGCTGGCTCAGTCAATGGTTTGGAGACGGAGGGTTGATGAATTTCCCGAATGTGGTGCTTGAGAACGGACCGATGGGATACACCGAGATTGGGCCGGCACTGGAGCAATCGGTTGTCACCTGGGATGATCTGAAGTGGATTCGTGAAGCCTGGGGAGGCAAATTAATTATCAAAGGGGTTCATATTGGTGATGACGCCCGCAAAGCTGTCGATCTTGGCGTGGACGCTGTGGTTGTTTCTAATCACGGGGCTCGACAGTTAGACAGTGTTGCACCAACGATTCGTGTTCTACCTGAAATTGTTAAGGCTGTGAACGGCGAGATCGATGTGTTACTGGATGGTGGGATCCGCCGCGGCAGTGATGTTGTCAAAGCCTATTGCCTGGGAGCAAAAGGGGTACTGATTGGCAGGGCTTATGCTTACGGGCTCGCTGCCGGAGGTGGTCCTGGCGTTGCACGCGCCATTGAAATCTTGAAAACAGACATTGTGAGAACAATGAAATTACTGGGTTGTAATTCAGTTCATAAACTTGATCGTTCCTATATTCAAACCCCTCAATCCTGGGAGTGCTGAACAAGCAACATCAAGCAAAAGCTCTTGGCATCTAGCAATAATTTTGAAACCATTAGCACCACGATTCGCTCTAGTTTAAACAAACGGTTTGTTGGCGAGATTTCTCCTCGATATGGATGGTCAACATGACGTTGAAGTTAAACATCTTCAGCCAGTTTCAACGTGTTCCATCAATCTCCAGGCCTGCGCAAGTGTGTGGACATCACCAAGATTGCCGGGGAAAGTGATCACAGGAAGATCCATCACACCTGAGATGCCCTCGCCAGGCATCGGCCGCACCATCGAAAGCCCTGGCATCAGCTGACCCTCGAGCAGCACTGTTCCCAGGCCCAGCCCATCAGCAAGCACGCTGCCCGTGGTGATCCCCCCCTTGCTGATCAAGTAGCCAAGCTGTGGTGCGATCGTTGCAACCAGCCGTGCTGTGAGCTCAGCAAGAGCCATGCCAAAACGCAAACGACGACGATCGGCAGCCGGCCC
Organism: Synechococcus sp. UW179A; assembly: GCF_900473965.1. Taxonomy (NCBI): domain Bacteria; kingdom Bacillati; phylum Cyanobacteriota; class Cyanophyceae; order Synechococcales; family Synechococcaceae; genus Synechococcus; species Synechococcus sp. UW179A. The sequence goes on from NZ_UCNJ01000018.1 coordinate 218,284, forward strand.
CTCACCGAACTGCAGTTCCCCACGACTGGTGTAAAGCACGGGTGTTTGTTGCTTAGCCAAAACCGCCTGCATCCATTGCAGCCATTCGAGCTCCAGGTCAGCCAACAACCAATCCGTGGTACTCCCCTCAAGCACCCTGGCGATCCGGGCCACCGGCAGTTCAAGTCCGGAACAACCTGGTTCGGAAAGCAAGGTCTCCAGCTGCTGGTCTGCCAGAGGCACATGGGAGCCCACCACGACAAGCCCGGGAAGCCAATCGCCCTTTGGATTACGGCGCCGAAGCCTTACCAACTCCTCGGCCTTGATGGGCTGAGGACCGAGTGGCTGTCTGCCCCCATCAACCAGCCCGTTGATCAAGCTCGCAGCAGAGCGAAACAGGAAGCGTCGCCGTCCCTGCAGCTGTTGCACAGCCCCACCAAGAACATCCAGTTGCTCCTGCCTCTGGGCATCGACGATCACTGCTCGATTGCCATCCAGCGCCTCAAGCCAGCTCAGCAGCGCTGTGAAACCGTTCGAGCCATCAGCACACTGATCACCTTTGCTGTGAGCAGCAGCGCGGTCGAGCTGCTGCCCCGTCAAGCGCAGCACCGAAGCAGCTGGAATGGCACCGTCACTTTTTTCCTCCAGCCAGGAATCCAGGCTGCTGGTGCTGAAACCAAAGCTGCGGTCGCGTGCGAAGGCGGTCGTGTGGACCGGTTGACCATGGAGCAGGTGCACCCCGTTCACCGTGGTGCGTCCACCGGGAAGAAACGCTGGCACGTGCAGGGTGGCGTGCACCACACCGAAACGATCACCCAGCTCTTCAGCCAGAACCGCCGGCTCAAGCACCCCATGACCACGAAGGGTGGAGTCTCCCCTGCTGACCAGCAGCAACTGCTGATCGCTGATCCCCTCTGCGGCAAGAGCTTGCTCAAGCGAAGCAACGATCTCACGATTACGCTCCGCCGCAGCCTCCGGCGACAGAGCCCTTGTATTCGCCAACACGAACAGCAGCGGAGAAGGGTGCCGAAGTCCCTGACGCAGGGTTTGCACATCCCAGCGCAACAGCAACGGACAGCTATGCACCGTCTGAGAACCGGTGGGATCGTCGTCGATCACCACAATCTTGCGTGCAGCCTCAGCCTCTGCAGCTTGATCCCCGCTCACAACAGTGTTCTGCCAGTGGCCATTGGACTCGGGCTGGTCCAAAGCCTGTTCCTGTGCATGAACATGGGTTAGCTGACGCTGTAGCGACAGGACAGGGTGGTGCTCTCACCTACGCCCAGCTCCAGCCTTCGATCGCCGCTGATCAGGGCCTGCCGAGGGCCGGTCCAGGGCTCAAGGCAAACCATGGCTCGAGGGGGGTCGGTCCAAACCACCGTGAGATCCATGGGCTCTTGATGCCGGAGCTGCAACCTGGTGCCTGCCTGCTCATCAACCAGCGTCACCGGTCCGGCAGCGTGGGTGAGGAAATCGACCCCCTGAGCCAGGCGATTCAACTGGTTGGCCGTCTGCGCTTCGGCCATCTCCAGATGATTGAAGCAACGGCCAGGCAAACCTTCCACGGCCGTGCGCGAGGGATCACTCACGTTGAAGTAGGGATGGAGGCCGAAGCTGAATGGCATCGGCTCACTCTCAGACTCAGAGGTATTGCTGATGGTGATGATGATGTCGAGCGCGTCACTGAGCGGCCTGATCTCCATCTGGATCCTGAATCCGAAGGGGTAGACCTTCCGGGTTTCGGCACCATCGCTCAACGTGAGCATCACGCCACTCTGATCGCCGAGCAAGGCGATCTGCCAGGGAAGGTCACGGGCAAATCCATGTTGCTTGAGGGTGAAGTCACCACTGGCGAGCGGCAAGCAATCATTGGGCAGATTGCCGCAGATCGGAAACAACACTGGAATGCCTCCGCGGATGCTCTTGGCTGGGTCGGCGAAGCGCTCCTGGTCGAAATAGAGCATCTCGCGCCCGTTACACGACCACTCGGTGACCAGGCCACCTCGCTCGGGCACAACCCGCAGGCGATCACCTCTGCTGGGATTCACAAACTCCCAGTGGGGATAGGGAGCGGACTGTTGGCGAAAGGTCATGGCCACAGGACCGGGACACCCAAGATTGGCCAGAAACTACCGAGAAGGCTGCAGATCCTGCTTGTTTTCACCAGCAAGAGTGGTCAACCACTCCAGCAATGCTGCGTTGACCTGATCGGGGACCTCATCGTGTGGACAGTGACCTGCTTCAAGCACCACCTCCGTGGTGGCCTCAGGCGCATGACGCTGGAAACTGGCGCGACGACCGGCGGCATTGATCCAGGGGTCACGGATCCCCCATAGCAATAGCAAGGGTGATTTCAGACATGCGAACAATTCATCCAGCGGCTGTCCGCGGGGGATATCAAAGACCGTGCGAAACACTCCGAAGGCTCCGGCATCGAGGGAGGGGCGCCGGATCGCCTCGACCAACCAGTCATCGACGTTGGTCTTATCGATGTACACCTGATTGAGGGTGCGTCGAATCGTGGCGGGGCGCCTGAGGTTCTCAAACAGCAAGCGCTGCAACACAGGATTTTTCAGCAGTGCCGAACTGATCGAGCGACGTGCACTCGGCCACCAGCCTTTGGGCTTCGCGGACTGTTCGTCGCTGAAAGGGCCGGCCGCATTCAGCAGCACAACACCGGCCGCCTCATCCCCTAATTCAGCACCAGCGGCAAGAGCGGCGAAACCACCCAGAGAATTGCCCGCGATCACCGTAGGCCTGCCGATGCGCTCGCGCACGTAGGCCACCAGCTGATCCCTCCAGAGAGCACCGCCATAAGCCAAATCAGCTGGCTTGGCACTGCGGCCGAAACCGAGCAGATCGATGGCATGAACCTCATGGGTGCTAGCCAGCACAGGAATGTTGTGGCGCCAGTGATCGGTGGAAGCACCAAAACCATGCACCAGAAGCACAGCGGGACGCTGCAGATCAACCGCATCCGAATCCGATTGAGGCCCGACACAGAGACCATGCACTGCATGACCTTGAAACTGCCACCAGGGTTGCTGTGCGTCGCTCACCACACCTTCCGCTTGTGGCGGCGATGCTAAGCATCCTTTTTCACCACCGCCCTGCCGGGCCGACTTCGCCGCGATGCTCGATCAGACCACAGGCCTGCTTCTGCAGAGCAGCACACTCAGTGGTGGCCTGTTCTGGGCTATCGCCCTCTATCTGCCGCTCAGCGCACCACTCAGCCGTTTTGAAGCAAGCCTTGAAAGCGGGCCCCTAAGCGCACCATGGCGTCAGGCCGCTTTGGTGATCAGCAGTCTGCTGCTAGCACTCGCTGTTGGTGTGCTGATTCAGCTGCTGCTGGGATGGGCTCTCGGGCCTGGCTGGGCTTCAAGCCTGGCGCTGATCACCATCGGCTGGAGCCTGTTTCTATCGCTGGCGCGGAAGGACTGAATTACGCGCCGAAACAACCAATCAGCTCAGAGCAGACCCACCGGATCAGCCGCGACCTCATCATCAACCTTGTCGTCGTCGTCTGGCTTGTCGTCACCGATCACCAGACGCAGAAGGATGGGAGCCAGGAAGGTGGTGCCGATCACCATCAACAGAATTGCCGCCTCCAGGGAGGGAGACAGCAACTTGGCGCTGGTTCCAAGACCAAGGAAGATCAGGCCGACTTCACCGCGGGGCATCATGCCCAGGCCCACCACAAGGCGACGGGTGGGTTGCTTGCTGACAAAGGCCCAGCCCGAGGCGATCTTGCCGATGATCGACACCACCAGCAGAAAGCCGGCAACGATCAGAGCCGTTTTGCTGGAGGGATCGGAGGGATTGATCACAGAAAGATCCATCCCGGCGCCTACCAGCACAAAAAACACCGTGGCAAACAGGGTCACGATCGGCAGGACCGCCTCCTGAATGGCGCGGTTGTGTTTTGAACTGCTGAGGATCAAACCAGCAGCAAATGCGCCCAGGGCAGCTTCCAGGCCGATCGCCGTCGCCGTGAAGCAACTAATGGCCAGGATCACAAAAGAACCCACCAGCACTTCCCCAGGAGCCTTCAGCTTGTCGATCAACCAGTCAAAGGCTGGCGCAGCGCTGCGGCTGAGGCCAATGGCCGCCACCACAAACACAACCGCAGCAGCCACCAGCTTCACGATCGGACCAATCTCGAGAGAGCCGCCGGAGGCCAGAGCCACCACAACGGCGAGAATCACGATCCCGAGGATGTCATCGAGAATGGCAGCCCCGATCACGATCTGACCTTCACGAGTCTTGAGGAATCCCAGCTCACCGAAGACGCTGGCGGTGATGCCGATGCTGGTGGCGGTCATCGAGGCCCCGGCAAAAATCGCAGGAATCGCATCCACATGGAAGATCGCCATCAGGCCCCAGGTGCCCAGAGCGAAGGGCAGCACCACCCCAACGACGGCCACTGTGAAGGCCTGAGCGCCAACAGCAATCAGTTCCTCCAGCTCACTCTCCAGGCCGGTAAGGAACAACAATGCATAAAGACCAAGCTCAGCCACCGACTCGAGCGAAGGAAAACTTTCGCTGTAGATCTCAGGAACCGATTCCGGGGGGACATTGACCAGACCACTCACCAAAGCCACCAACCCCTGACTGAGCTGCACCTGGGTTTCCGGAGGCACCAGCAGATGCAGGCCCGAGGCACCGATCAGCACGCCGGCCAGCAGCTCTCCAAGAATCGTTGGCAACTGCAGACGCACAAGCACTTCCGCGAGAATGCGGGCTGCCACAAAGATCAGCACAAATCGGGCCACCCCGATCAGGGTTTCCGCCATCTCCAGGTCGTGAGCCGAGATCTCAGCCAGCAGCGGCATGAGTAAGGGCGGCATCGCAGCAGCGAGCATCAGAAATGTCGATTCCTCTCGGTGGGACCTTATCCCTAAACGGGTTTCCGCAATGCTCAAGCTGACGCTTCGGCGGAAGCATCACGGCGTGAACTGGTCCTGAGAGTACAGCTGCAAGGCGCCAACGGCCTGCAAACGTCCGCCGCAACGGCTACACGGTCTGACTGGAAACCCTGAATTTCCTGCATTCCTGGTGCGATCCGAGCCAACCTCAAGTCACCTCCCGATAAGCGATGAGCACCTCCGAGCCCCTCGACCTGCGTTTACCGACTCCGGGATGCTCCGTCGACCCTGAACGCTCGGGTCTCGATGCCGATTCCGTGTTTGACGGCATGACCGAGCACCTGTTCTTCACGCTCGGCAAACTCGCTCCCTCAGCCAGCCCCCATGACCTCTACATGGCGCTGAGCTATGCGGTGCGTGACCGGCTGATGACGCGCTTTCTGGCTAGTAAGGAAGCGATTCGCGCCCGGCCCCAGAAAACCGTGGCCTATCTCTCGGCTGAGTTTCTAATCGGCCCGCAGCTGGCCAACAATCTGCTCAACCTGGGGATTGAAAAGGAAGCTGAGGAAGCCCTGAAGCGCTTCGGGATCGAATCGCTGCAGCCGATTCTTGAGGTAGAGGAAGAACCTGGCCTAGGCAATGGCGGGCTCGGCCGTCTGGCGGCCTGCTACATGGAATCGCTGGCCAGCCTTGAAATTCCCGCCACGGGCTACGGCATTCGTTATGAGTTCGGCATCTTCGACCAACTGATCCGCGACGGCTGGCAGGTGGAGGTCACCGATAAATGGCTGAAGGGAGGCTGGCCCTGGGAACTGCCCCAACCCGATGAAGCCTGCTTCGTGGGCTTCGGCGGCCGCACAGAGAGCTATATCGACGACAAGGGCAGCTACCGCTCACGCTGGATCCCCTCGGAACATGCGATCGGTGTCCCTCACGATGTGCCGGTGCTGGGCTACCGCGTGAATACCTGCGATCGTCTGCGTCTGTGGCGCGCGGATGCCACCGAAAGCTTCGACTTCTATGCCTTCAACATTGGCGACTACTACGGCGCCGTGGAAGAGAAGGTGGGCAGCGAAACCCTCTCCAAGGTGCTTTACCCCAACGACGGCACCGATGAAGGACGTCGCCTGCGCTTAAAGCAGCAGCACTTCTTCGTGTCCTGCTCCCTGCAAGACATGCTGCGCAGCCTCGACAGCCGGGGCCTTCCCGTGGAGGACTTCCCCCTGCACTGGACCGTTCAGCTGAACGACACGCACCCTGCCATCGCCGTGGCCGAGCTGATGCGTCTGTTGATCGACGATCGCCACCTGGAGTGGGACAGAGCCTGGGACATCACCAGCCGGTCTGTGGCTTACACCAACCACACCCTGCTGCCGGAGGCCCTGGAGAAGTGGGACCTGAACCTGTTCAGCAGCCTGCTGCCCCGCCACCTCGAGCTGATTTATGAGATCAACCGCCGCTTCCTGCAGCAGGTGCGCCTGCGCTACCCCGGCAACGACGCGATCCAGCGCAAACTGTCGATCATTGATGAAGACGGTGGCAAGGCTGTGCGCATGGCCCACCTGGCCACCATCGGCGCGCACCATGTGAATGGCGTGGCTGCTCTTCATTCCGACCTGGTCAAAAACCAGCTGATGCCGGAATTCGCAGCGCTCTGGCCTGAGAAGTTCACGAACGTGACCAATGGCGTCACGCCCCGTCGCTGGGTGGCCCTTTCCAACCCCGAGCTCTCAGCCTTGCTCGATGAGCACGTTGGGCCCGACTGGATCACCGACATGGATCGGCTGCGCTGCCTTGAGGAACGTCAGCATGACCACGGTTTCCTCGAACAATGGGGTGACACCAAGCTTTCGGTGAAGCGGAAGCTCTCTGGATACATCCACCGCAATACCGGCGTTCTGGTGGATCCCTCCAGCCTGTTTGACGTGCAGGTGAAGCGCATCCACGAATACAAGCGTCAGCACCTGAATGCGCTTCAGATCATCACCCAATACCTGCGCATCAAAAACGGTCAGGCCGACGGATTGGCTCCACGCACGGTGATCTTCGGGGGCAAAGCAGCTCCCGGCTACTACATGGCCAAGCTGATCATCCGCTTCATCAACGGCATCGCCGAAACGATCAACGCCGATCCCGATATGGACGGTCGCCTGCGGGTGGTCTTCCTGCCGGATTACAACGTGAAGCTCGGCGAGCAGGTGTATCCAGCCTCTGATCTCTCCGAGCAGATCTCCACGGCCGGCAAGGAAGCCTCCGGCACCGGCAACATGAAATTCGCCATGAACGGGGCGCTCACCATCGGCACGCTCGATGGGGCCAATGTGGAGATCCGCGACCGTGTGGGTTCGGAAAACTTCTTCCTGTTCGGCAAGACGGTGGAAGAGATCGCTGCACTCAAAAAGAGTGGCTATCGCCCCAGGGAAGTGATCGGAGCGATTCCGGAGCTGGCAGAAGCGATCCGGCTGATCGAGATGGGTCACTTCAGCAATGGCGACGGCGAACTGTTCAGACCGCTGCTCGACAATCTCACCGGAAACGATCCTTTCTTCGTGATGGCCGACTTCGCGGCCTATCTGCGGGCCCAGGATGCAGTCAGCCGCGCCTGGACGGATCGCATGCACTGGAACCGGATGAGTGTGCTGAACGTGGCCCGCACTGGCTTCTTCTCCTCCGACCGGTCCATTCGCGACTACTGCCGCGAAATCTGGAACGTGGAGGCGATGCCTGTGGAGATCACCTGCGACATTCGCTGAGACCTGGCCAACGAAAAGCCCCCGATGCCATCACCGGTGCCCATCAAAATCGGAAACCTCAAATCAGCTTGAGAGTGAAATTGGGTTGAAGAATCAACCTCGATCGGGAAGATCAGGGGTTTGATGCAACAGACGGTTCAGACGCAAACGATCGGCGTTGAGGGGATCGGGCGCAAGCTCACCGGCAAGTTCACGAAATTTCTGCTCGATCTCTTCAGGCACACGCACGTCGAAAATGCGTTCCATCAACGCCTCAATTGAGAAAAGGTGCGCATTGATGTTTTCCATGTCAGCCATGGCCTGCTGGAGCGCATCGGCGGGTTCGTCAGCACTGCCAACTGGTGTGGCATGCACCTGTGCATCGCCCGTACGAGGACCATGCTGCTTCTGCAGATCCTCAAGCACGCGACCAGAGAGTGTTCGAAATGCCTGAAGGGCTGCCCAACTCAGTTCCTGCTGCTGACGAAGCGTGGGATTCTCTCGAATCAGCCTGTCGTGCTCTCGGTAAAAGCGTTGACAGTCAGGACATTGGCAGGGCTCTTCTGGCACGTGGAACCCGAAGCTCGAGAACCATCATGACATCCAATCAGGCAGCAAGCGGTGGTTCGGAAGAAAATCCGCCGTCACTGTCTCCACCGCCATCAAAACGGTTGTCTCCATCTCCCTCGGTGAGACCTGGCAAAGGGATTTCGATCGAGGTCACCACCTGGATCACATCTCTCAATCGCATGGAATCTGCAAACCAGCCCATGGCCTGCTCCGTATCACCACGACGTTCGGCGTCACTGGCCTGGTCATCATGGGCTTCTGCAAGAAGAGCCAGCCAACAAAGACAGCGCGCCTGAACCACCGACAGATCGAGCTCAGTGGGCTGCGAGTCAGCGATGCGCTCGCTTTCCTGTTGAACCAGAAGCTGAAGCCGTAGATCGTGAAGCTGGGTCATGGAGCCGGTTTCACTACTCCTACGCTAGCGAGGGCGTCGAGCCTGGCTACCCCACTAAATGTAGTGTTAACTACCCTCAAGGGTTTGCACCAGCCCAGGGATAGCGCCTTAGCCGCCATCAAAAATCTACTTACGCACTAAAAACGCTCAAAGATCTCGTCAACAAGCCTGAGAGCATCCGTAAACCAAGCAAGGCATGGCTGAATCACGGGGCTGGCGGGACTCGAACCCACGACCTACGGTTTAGGAAACCGTCGCTCTATCCAGCTGAGCTACAGCCCCATCAAAAGTCATTATGGGGTTTGAAAGCAGGAGAGGTGATCGCAACCGAAGACCAGCCTCGTGCTGAGCTGCGGTTGAGGAAAGTCCGGGCTCCCCGATGGCCAGGCTTGCTGGGTAACGCCCAGTGCGGGTGACCGTGAGGAGAGTGCCACAGAAATACACCGCCGATGGCCGGTTCGCCGGCACAGGCAAGGGTGCAAGGGTGCGGTAAGAGCGCACCAGCAGCATCGAGAGGTGCTGGCTAGGTAAACCCCGGCCGGGAGCAAGGCCAAGGAACGACGACTGGCCATCTGTCCCGTTCCGATGTGTGAGCCGCTAGAGGCCGCCGGAGACGACGGTCCCAGATAGATGATTGCCCCCTTCCCTCGGGAAGGAGAACAGAACCCGGCTTACGACCTGCTTTCACCAAACCACCACGCAAAGAGTCGGGTCTTTCAGACCCACGCCAGTGGTGACGTCCCAGGGCTCTGACTGGGCTCAAAAAGATTCAAACTGTCAACCGCCTAAGCAAAACGCAGGCAAGCTGATTCCCACAAAAAAGCGGAATCCCTGCCCGATCTGCGGAGATAGATAGATCAGGTCGATGCCGGACGAAACGCGACGACGCGGTTTTGCTCTGCGCTTAATTAGGGCGATTCAGTCCGGACAATTGATTCGATCTCCGTAGCCGATGGCGGCGGTTGGACCCTCTACAAGCGTGGAGACCTCTGGAATACATTCGCGCCAGAGCGGGCGAAAACCACCCGATGTCGAGCGCCAGCATCGAAACCTGTCGTAACAGCGCCAGCTCCCTCTAGAGCCAGCATCGAAGCCCGGCATCAGGCATTCTGCCCTGCTGGCGCGCCAGTCCTTCCACACCGATGACGCTGCTGATCTGACCCGCACAGGGTTCACACACAAGCAGATCCATCAGATGGGTGCGAAGATCGTGACCAAGGGGCTGAAGTTGCCCGAGCCCCCGCGTTCTACAGGAGCTCTGGTCGGGAAGGTTCGCCAACACGACTGGCTATCTGGTTATCACTCGCGACTAAGAAAGACGCATCACTGCTGTGCAGCTACTACGTCCATGAGACAAGACGTATCGCTGGCTGAAGCTCATACCTGCCCCGCGGCACTCCCCTCAAAAACCATCTAAACAAAAGAGTTATTATATTTTTGATGATTTTTTTATCTTGCAATCTAAGGCTGGATGATCAACCCATGAAGGGCACTTTGCTCATTATCGAAAGTGTTGCACGCATCTATTCTTGTAATTATTTATTATTCAATCACTTGACCAAAATCTGAATTTCCACTGACTGACCTTCGAAAATTCAGTGCTACCGCCTATCCACATTCTATCCACACTGCTCCAAATCTTGGATTTGAACTTGATCCAACACACTCGGCCAGGACGCTAATCTATCTACGACAAACAGCTGGATACAATTCGCTTGAGTCTTTTAGTCCAACATTAAAGGCTAAAGCTCTGATAAAATACAAAAGACCTACCTGCAGTTCTTTAGCGCTGAAGATATGAAATATTTTGGAATTGGGCTTCAGAGAACAGGCACGGCAAGCCTATGCAAGGCGTTTGAACTATTGGGCTTTAAGTCTTGCCACGGCGACTACGGCCGATTTCCTGGCTCCCTATCCATGAAGGATGCTATTTATAATCAATATGATATGTTTGCCGACACTCCTTATTCTATACTCTACGACAAGCTAGATCTATATTTCCCAAATTCTAAATTTATTTACACTTCCCGTAATGTCGATCAGTGGACCAGAAGCGTCGAAAAGCTGTTTGCAATCAACAACCAATTTTTATCGATGCCGAATATAGCAATGCACCACGTGCTGATCTATGGTCAGCCAGTATTCAATGCTGAGATAGCTAAGTCAGTTTTCCTAAAGCATCAATCTGACGTCAGAGAATATTTTAGAGATAAAAAAAATTTTATAGAGATCGACCTTGACAATTCATTCGGATGGGGACCGCTATGCGAATTTACTGGCAGAAATATTCCTGATGCTGGGTTCCCATGGATAAATCAGCTTTGATTAATTATGAAAATATATTAAGATTCAACCCATCTTTAACGCAAATATTCGAATTAGCGTGATTCACCAATCCGACCTAGCCTTGGTTAGCAATCAATCTTTTCTTTTACTTGGAAGACTTTTGTCAACGCTTCAGCTTGCACTATTGATATGAGAAAAACAGTCCTGCTAATGATTGGGTTGCCCGCGTTTCACATGTGCGCAAAAAATTTGAAGAAGATTTCCCAGTTCCTCTTCTCATTGACGACTCCAATGACTCAGAATAGAAAATCGCCAATTTCCTGACAGAAACTCTCTAAATTTCGCGCAACAACGGCTTGAATATAGCTGAAAGCAACGCAACAACTGGCTTGGGCTGATCAGCAATCACTTTTCAAACGCTATAAACTATTTGCCAACTAAGAAACAATCTTCTTACTTAAGTTTTTTATATAGACAGAACCGGGCTTACAGCTAACGTTCATACACTTAAGAACCACAATTCGAGCCATCAGCCTAGATTTAGGAAAAGTATTTTCGAAGAAACTGCTCAGGGCACATGAGCCAAGAACCACGGCCACTGCAGCAGCTCTGGGACGTGTTCAATCAGTCCGCCAAGACCCTTGGGCAGGCCGACCTTGCCTTGTTGCAGGAAGCGCTCACCCACACCTCCAGTGGCCTGAACCCTCATCACGAGCAGCTGGAATTTCTCGGCGATGCGGTGCTGCGTCTCAGCGCCAGTGAATTCATCGCCTCCGCCTATCCACAGATGCAAGTGGGCGAACGCTCCAGCCTGAGGGCCCAGCTGGTGAGCGATCGCTGGCTGGCAGAGCTGGGCGCCAACATCGAGATCGAGCGCTGGTGGCAGATCGGCCCCAAAGCCAGTGGCGACGCCACTGCGGCAGCCACCATCCGCGCAGAACTCAGCGAAGCGTTGATCGGCGCGCTGTACAGGATCAACGGTCTGGTAGGAGTGCAGCAATGGCTGACACCCCACTGGCAGCGCAGCGCTGAGGCGGTTCTCTCCGACCCGCACCGCGGCAACTACAAATCCTCCCTGCAGGAGTGGAGTCAGGGTGAAGGCCTGGGCCTGCCCACCTACAGCAGCGAAGAGATGAGCCAACGCCATGGTGACCCGCGCCGCTTTCGCTGCAGCGTGACCCTGCCGCCGCAGCTGAAAGCGGAAGGATGGGGCCGCTCACGGCGTGACGCCGAACAACAAGCCGCGCGCGCCGCCCTAGATCAGCTCACTGGCAGCTGAGCGGAGCCCTGCAGTTCAGCCCCGCATTGATCGCAGTGGCTGGCCTCGCGGCGATGGTCGCGATGACCACAGCTGCTGCAGGGGCGCCTGTCTTGCCGGGCCTGCTGAATCGATTCCACCGTGACGATGCCTGTGGGGATGGCAATGATGCCGAAACCGAGCAGCATCACCACCGCCGCCAGCAGACGACCGAGCACGGTCTGCGGCACAAAATCGCCATAACCCACCGTGGTCATGGTCACGATGGCCCAGTACACACCCTGCCCAACAGTCTGGAACTGGGTGTTGGGATGACGGCTCTCAATCACCACCATCAGATAACCCAACACCACCTGGGCCATCACGACAAAAAACAGGAATACGCCGATGCGGCGTGCACTGGCGCGCAGGGCACGGCCCAGCATCTGCGCCTCATCCATAAAGCGCAGCAGCTTGAACACACGCAACACGCGGGCGAACTTGAAGACCCACAAAACCAGGCCACTGCGGATCTGGGGCACGAAAAAAAACAGGACGGCTGAAAGATCAATCAGCCCGTAAAAGCTGCGCGCATAGGCCAATGGCTTCGGCGACACCCACAGATGCAGCAGGTAATCCGCCATGAACACCAGCAGGCAGAAGTTTTCAAGCGTGTCCACCCAGGCAGGAATTTCCCCGGGTGTTGCCACGCGCATCGGGTGCGGTTCAACCAGCAGTCCTGCCACGCTGAGCAGGATCGTCCCGAAAATCACCAGGTTGTAGAGCCTGCCTGGACGGGTATCGGAATCGAGAACGACTCGCCGGAGCCGCTGGCGTAGAGCGACCTCCATGGGCGTCAGTCTGCGCTGAGATCTTTAAGCCGCAGGGTGACAAGCTTGTCCCAGTTGCCACCTTCAAACAACACAGCGGCCCGATCGCCACTGATGCGCTGCACGAAACCGGTGTAGCCGTTGTAGATGGAGCGCCGATCCACCACCGTCACCGTGGCACCGGGCAGGATCGGAGCGGCGGAAGCCATGAAATCGCAGGGCAGTCGTGGGGTCATTATCGACAAATGCCTCAACAGCTGTCATCCGTGGACCCAGACTCCGATTTCAAGACAGCATCAGCTGACGAAGAGTGGCTGGCCGTGGGCAAGGTTGTGGGAGCACAAGGTCTGCGCGGTGAGCTGCGCGTGAACCCAGCCAGTGATTTCCCCGAACGTTTCACCAAGCCAGGGTCTCGTTGGCTTCAGCGCAAAGGCGCAGCACCACAGGAAATGATGCTGACCAGTGGGCGGCAACTGCCCGGCCGCAGTCTGTTCATCATGCGTTTCAAGGGAATCGACAACCGCAGCGCAGCAGAAGCTCTGGTGGGTCAGACGCTTCTGGTGAGCTCCAACGACAGACCCGAGCTTGAGGAAGGAGAATTCCACCTACTCGACCTGGTGGGCCTGGAAGCCCGTCTGGATGCGAACGACAACGCTGTGGTCGGCAATGTGAGCGATCTGATCAGCGGAGGCAACGACCTGCTGGAAATCACGCGGCCAGATGGGCGCAAGTTATTGATTCCTTTTGTGGAGCAGATCGTTCCTGAAGTGCATCAACAAGAAGGGTGGTTGCTGATCACTCCTCCGCCGGGACTGCTGGACCTGTGATACCCGCCGGGTTACAGCAACGAAAAAGCTGCGCAACAATGACTCCGAACACCGCGTGTGTGCCGTGAACACCCCTCTGATTCCGGTGATCCTCTGTGGCGGCACAGGAACGCGCCTCTGGCCCCTCTCCCGAGCCAGTTACCCGAAGCAGTACTGGGCACTCGGCGGCAACGGCGATGAAACCCTGCTGCAGCAGACCCAGCAACGCCTGGAAGGCATCGATGCGCTGGGTGATCCTCTGCTGATCTGCAACGACGACCACCGATTCATCGTGGCCGAACAAATGCGCCAAATCGGCATCCAACCGGGTGCCATTCTCCTGGAACCGATGGGGCGCAACACGGCTCCAGCGGTGGCGGTTGCCGCACTACAAGCCACAGCCGACGGCGAGGATCCTCTGCTGCTGGTGCTATCGGCTGACCATGTGATTCGCGACGCCGCTCACTTCCGCAGCGCCATCGAGGCCGGTCGCAATACAGCAGAGGCAGGCCGTCTGGTGACCTTCGGCATCGTGCCAACGGCTCCTGAAACCGGCTACGGCTACATCGAGGCCGCCGAATCCCTGCAGACAGACACCCTCACACCGGTGCCAATCGCCCGCTTTGTCGAAAAGCCAGACCAGGCCACCGCCGAACAGTTCCTAGCCAGCGGACGCTTCACCTGGAACAGTGGCATGTTTCTATTTAGGGCGAGCGCCATGCTCTCGGAGCTTGAACGCCTGGCACCGGAGGTGGTGAGCTGTTGCAGGGCCGCACTCGAGCAGGACGTGGCAGACCTCGACTTCTTGCGACTGGAGCGTGAAGCCTTCGCCAAATGTCCAAACGTGGCCATTGATGTAGCTGTGATGGAGCAGACCCAGCTCGGATCAGTGATTCCCTTGGCTGCAGGCTGGAGTGATGTCGGCAGCTGGAGCGCCCTCTGGGAAACTGCAGACCGCGATGACGACGGCAACGTGCTGCGCGGCAGGGTGATCAGCGAGGGCAGCCGCAACTGCTACCTGCGCAGCGAACACCGTCTGGTGGTGGGCCTCGGTGTTGAGAATCTTGTAGTGGTCGAAACCGACGACGCCGTGTTGATCGCCGAACGCGACCAGGCACAGAATGTGAAGACGATCGTGAAGCAACTGGAGGCTGCTGGCAGCCGGGAAGGCAAGGCCCATCGCAAGATTTATCGCCCCTGGGGCCACTACACAGGCGTGGTGGAAGACAGCCGCTGGCAGGTGAAGCGAATTTCAGTAAAGCCAGGCGCCAGCCTTTCCCTGCAGATGCACCATCACCGAGCCGAACACTGGATCGTGGTGAAAGGCACTGCAGTCGTGGAGCGCGACGGTGATTCTCAGCTGATCGGCGAAAACCAGAGCACTTACATCCCCATGGGCTGCAAACACCGACTCAGCAACCCTGGCCGGATTCCGGTGGAGCTGATCGAGGTCCAAAGCGGGGCTTATCTGGGTGAAGACGACATCGTGCGCTTCGACGATGTCTACGGTCGCAGTGATGTGGAAGCAGCGGCTCGGGCCGCACTCACTCCACAGTGACGCTCTTGGCCAGGTTGCGTGGCTGATCGACATCCAGGCCTCGATGGGCCGCAATGTGATAACTGAGCAATTGCATTGGCACCACCGTGAGCAAAGGGCTAATCCATTCGCTCACCTCAGGCACTGGCAGCAGTTCATCGAACAATTCCGTGTCTGCGCAGACGGGGGCAACACCGATCAAATGGGCATCGCGGGCCTTGGCCTCCTGGGCATTACTGAGCACTTTTTCGAACACCACGCCCGGCACGGCAATGGAGATCACCGGCACATGCGTGTCGAGCAGGGCGATCGGGCCGTGTTTCATCTCCCCTGCGGGATAACCCTCCGCATGGATGTAGCTGATTTCTTTGAGCTTCAGAGCCCCTTCCAATGCGATCGGATAGTTGATACCCCGCCCGAGGAAGATCACATCCTGGGTTTCAGCAAAACGATGGGCCATCGCTTCCGAACGCTGGTCGTGTTGCTGGATCAAGTCATCGAGCTGCTGGGGAAGACCGCGCAGCTCGTTCACCAATGCAGCAATCTCGACTTCGTTGCGGCTACCGCGCCGTGCTGCAAAAGCCAAAGCCAGGGCATAGAACGCTAAAAGCTGGCCCAGAAACGTCTTGGTGGCTGCAACCCCCACTTCGATGCCGGCACCGATGTCGAGGATGTAGGGCACCTGACGAGCCAGAGAACTTTCCACCCGATTGGTCACCCCCAACTGACGCGGGGCGTAGGCAGGATTGTCCTGGATCCGCCGCCTCTCAGCATCCATAGCCAGGGCAGCCAGCGTGTCGGCCGTTTCGCCGGATTGGGTGACACCAATCGTGAGCGTGTTAGCGGCCAGCGGCGGGGGCGCGTAGCGGAACTCACTGGCGTAATGAACACTGGCTGGCACCCCGGCAAACTGTTCCAGCAGATGGGCTCCCACAAGCGCCGCATGTCGGCTCGTCCCACAAGCCAGGATCTGGATGCGCTCGATATCGGCATAGAACGCATCGTCGAAGGGCAATGCCACCGGATTGGCAGCCTGCAAATTCAACGGCAGGTGCCTCTCCATCCAAAGGCGTGCTGTCTCCGGCTGCTCATGGATCTCCTTGAGCATGAAGTGGCGGAACTGGCGCTTGTCGGCCACATGTTCATGGCCGCTGAGCAGCGACGGGCTGCGTTGCTGACGCTCACCAACATCGTTGTAGAGCTCAATGCCAAGCGGACTGAGCAACGCCACCTCTCCGTCCTCCATGGGCAGGACGGTGCGAGTGAAGCCAGCCAGTGCAGGCGTATCGCTGGCACAAATGAATTCGCCTTCGCCCAAACCGATCAGCAATGGTGCTGCCTTGCGAGCCACCACAAGAGCACCAGGTGCCTTTGCCCACAACACCGCCAAGGCATAGGCGCCTTGAAGCTTTGGCAAAACAGCCTGCACAGCCCGCAACAGCGTATTGCCATCCGCAGGATTGCCAGCCGCACACTGTTGGCGCAACTCCGCAGAAACCAAATGGGGAATCACCTCGGTGTCGGTGTCTGAGCGGAAGCTGACCCCTGCGGCGCTGAGCTCTTCCCGCAGGGCCCGATGGTTTTCGATGATGCCGTTCTGCACCACGGCCACTTGGCCAGCACCATCGCAATGGGGATGGGCGTTATGCACCTCCGGCTTGCCGTGCGTGGCCCAGCGGGTATGGCCGATGCCACAAAAACCGGGTGCGCCCTCCTGCTCGACCCTTGCGCTGAGATTGACAAGCTTGCCCTTGGCTCGAAGGCAATGCAGCTTGGCCGTCGCATCGTTCACCGATTCTTCGATAGTGGCGATGCCGGCGGAGTCGTAACCGCGATATTCCAGTTGCCGCAGCCCTTCCAACAGGAGCGGTGCTGCCTCTCTGGAGCCGATCACCGCAACGATTCCGCACATACAAAAAAGCCCGGCGCTGCCGGGCTGAGCTTATGGGTTATTGAATGAAAAACAAACGTTGTCGATCAATACGCCAGGCCCATGCTTCGAGTGGTCTCATCACCGAGATAAACACGGATGCTGAGGAAATCTGTTGGGCAAGCGGTTTCACAGCGCTTGCAACCAACGCAATCTTCCGTGCGTGGCGAGGACGCGATCTGGCCGGCCTTACAGCCATCCCAGGGCACCATTTCGAGCACATCCAGAGGGCAGGCACGCACGCACTGAGTGCAGCCGATGCAGGTGTCGTAGATCTTGACGGCGTGGGACATGAATCCCTCTGGGAACAGGTGACTTCGAAACAACCTACCGGGGCTAGGCGACACTGAGGCCAAGCAGGCGCCACGCCGTCACCGTTGTTAACTCCAGGCGGATGTAAAGGAGCAGAGATTGGAAAGACCGAGGCCAGCCCGTAAGATGCGGCGTCCCGTCTTCACGGCCATGTCCCAGGAAGCGATCCTCGAAAAAGTCCGTTCGATCGTGGCGGAGCAGCTCAGCGTCGACGCCGGCGAAGTCAAGCCCGAATCGAATTTCCAGAATGATCTCGGTGCTGACTCCCTCGACACCGTCGAGCTGGTGATGGCATTGGAAGAAGCCTTTGACATCGAAATTCCAGACGAAGCCGCTGAAGGCATCGCCACCGTCGGCGACGCCGTCAAGTACATCGAAGACAAGCAGGCCTGAGGATCGGCAGCATGGTGGAGGGTCTCCAACGCGTCGTGGTTACGGGCCTCGGCGCGGTGACGCCGATCGGCAACAGCGTTTCCGACTATTGGTCCGGTCTCACCTCCGGCAGGAACGGGGTGGCATTGATCTCGCTATTTGATGCATCCAGGCATGCCTGTCGATTTGCAGCGGAAGTGAAGGACTTCGATCCGACTGGATTCTTGGAGCCAAAAGAAGCGAAGCGCTGGGATCGGTACTGCAAATTCGGTGTTGTCGCCGCCAAACAGGCTCTCGCTGATGCAGGGCTGGAGATCACCGAAGCCAACGCCGATCGGATCGGCGTCAGCATCGGCTCCGGCGTTGGTGGGCTGCTCACGATGGAGACCCAAGCCCACGTGCTTGAGGGCAAGGGACCGGGTCGAGTGAGCCCTTTCACTGTGCCGATGATGATTCCCAACATGGCCACAGGCCTGGCGGCAATCGCCCTCGGCGCCAAAGGGCCAAGCTCTGCTGTCGCCACAGCCTGTGCAGCAGGGTCGAATGCCATCGGCGATGCCTTTCGTCTGCTGCAGCTGGGCAAGGCTGACGCCATGATCTGCGGCGGAGCAGAGTCGGCCATCACCCCGCTGGGAGTAGCCGGCTTCGCTAGTGCCAAGGCTCTGTCGTTCCGAAACGACGATCCAGGCAGCGCCAGCCGACCGTTCGACAGGGAACGCGACGGCTTTGTGATCGGCGAGGGATCAGGCGTTTTAGTGCTTGAAACCCTCAACCATGCCGAGGCCCGCGGCGCGACGATCCTGGCCGAAATCGTTGGTTATGGAACCACCTGTGATGCACACCACATCACCTCGCCAACACCCGGAGGTGTCGGCGGAGCGGCCGCGATGCGCCTGGCCCTGGAAGACGGTGGGCTCAGTGCTGACAGCATCGATTACGTGAATGCCCATGGCACCAGCACACCGGCGAACGACAGCAATGAAACCGCAGCGATCAAGAGTGCTCTCGGCCAGCACGCCTTCAAGATTCCTGTGAGTTCAACCAAGTCGATGACAGGACATCTGCTGGGTGGCTCCGGCGGCATCGAAGCCGTGGCCTGTGTGCTTGCGTTGCAGCACAATATTGTTCCTCCCACCATCAACTACTCCAATCCCGATCCCGACTGTGATCTGGATGTGGTGCCTAACTCCGCTCGCGAGCACACACTGGGAACAGTGTTATCCAACTCGTTCGGTTTTGGCGGCCACAACGTCTGCCTTGCCTTCCAGCGCATGAATTGAATCCTGAGGTCCGGTTCACCTCGGTGAGGCTGACCACGCTGTTTCAGACTGACTCAACTCCTAACTGCTTCTCCAATCTCACGCCATGGTTGCCGCGCCCGCTTCTCTCGACACCCTCTGCATCAACAGCATTCGCATGTTGGCCGTTGATGCGGTCAACAAGTCCAAAAGCGGCCACCCAGGGCTGCCCATGGGGGCCGCTCCGATGGGCTACACGCTGTGGGACAAGTTCCTGCACCACAATCCCAAGAACCCCAAGTGGTTCAACCGGGACCGATTCGTGTTGTCCGCCGGACACGGCTGCATGCTGCTGTACGCACTGCTGCATCTCACCGGCTACGACTCAGTATCAATCGATGACATCAAACAATTCCGGCAATGGGGATCCAGGACGCCTGGCCACCCCGAAACCTTCGAAACACCTGGCATTGAAGTGACCACAGGCCCCCTGGGTGCCGGCATTTCTAATGCTGTGGGTCTGGCCATAGCCGAGTCTCACCTGGCAGCGAAGTTCAATAAGCCCGATGCTGCTGTTGTTGATCACTACACCTACGTGATCATGGGTGACGGCTGCAATCAGGAAGGTGTGTCCTCTGAGGCCTGTTCGCTGGCCGGACACCTGAAACTGGGCAAGCTGATCGCCCTCTACGACGACAACCACATCACGATTGACGGACGCACCAATGTGTCCTTCACCGAGGACGTGCTCAAGCGTTACGAGGCCTACGGCTGGCACGTGCAGCATGTGCCCGACGGCAACACCGATGTTGATGCCATCGCCAAGGCTATCGAAGCTGCCAAAGCTGTCACCGACAAGCCATCGATCATCAAGATCACAACCACGATCGGTTTCGGCTCACCGAACAAGAGCGACACCGCCGGTGTGCACGGCGCCCCCCTTGGCGATGAAGAAACTGAACTGACCCGTAAGCAACTGGGCTGGAACTACGGTCCCTTTGAAGTTCCCCAGGACGCTTACGACCAATTCCGTCAAGCCATCGATCGCGGTGCAAGCCTTGAGGCCGAATGGAACCAAACTCTCGCGACTTATCGCTCGAAGTACCCCACAGAAGCAGCAGAGTTTGAGCGCATGCTGCGCGGCGAACTCCCCCAAGGCTGGGACAAGGATCTGCCCACCTACACACCAGAAGACAAAGGGCTCGCCACCCGCAAGCATTCCCAGATCTGTTTGGGTGCTCTTGGTCCCAATTTGCCTGAGCTGATTGGTGGTTCTGCTGACCTCACTCACTCCAATTACACCGACATCAAAGGCGAAACAGGTTCCTACCAACCGGAAACACCAGAGAAGCGCTATCTGCACTTTGGAGTGCGAGAGCATGCCATGGCAGCCGTGCTAAACGGCATCGCTTACCACAACAGCGGGTTGATCCCCTACGGCGGTACCTTCCTCGTCTTCGCCGACTACATGCGCGGCTCCATGCGCCTATCGGCACTAAGTGAGCTGGGAGTGATCTACGTTCTCACCCACGACTCGATCGGTGTTGGCGAAGACGGACCCACACACCAACCGGTCGAGACCATCCCTTCTCTACGAGCCATGCCTGGACTGCTGGTGTTCCGACCAGGCGACGGCAACGAAACAAGTGGAGCCTACAAACTGGCAATCAGCAATCGTCACCGTCCCAGCGCACTGTGCCTCAGCCGGCAAGCCATGGCCAACCAAGCCAATTCCTCAATAGATAAAGTCGCATTGGGCGGCTACATCCTCGAAGACTGTGACGGAACTCCTGATCTAATCCTGATCGGTACCGGCACCGAACTTGACCTCTGCGTGCAAGCCGCCAAACAGCTCAGCTCTGATGGCAAGAAAGTACGCGTCGTCTCCATGCCTTGCGTCGAACTGTTTGACGAGCAAAGTGACGCTTACAAGCAAGAGGTGCTTCCAAGTGCTGTTCGCAAGCGCATCGTTGTGGAAGCCGCCGAATCCTTTGGCTGGCACAGATTCATCGGTCTTGACGGTGACAGCGTCACGATGAACCGTTTCGGTGCATCCGCTCCAGGCGGCACCTGCATGGAGAAGTTCGGCTTCACGGTCGACAATGTTGTCGCCAAATCCAGAGCGCTACTCAGCTAAACACGCTCACATTGAATTTAAAAAGCGGAGGAGTAATGCCTCCGCTTTTTTGTGCTCAGAACCATTGAAGTTTTGATCCAATGCGAAATCTCATCACAGGCGGCGCCGGATTCCTAGGTTCTCACTTAGTTGATCGCTTAATGCAAGCTGGTGAAGAAGTGATCTGCTTGGACAATTACTTCACAGGTAGAAAAGCAAATGTCAGCAATTGGATTGGCCATTCAAACTTTGAATTGATTCGCCACGACGTCACAGAACCGATCAAATTAGAAGTTGATCGAATCTGGCATCTGGCCTGCCCTGCCTCTCCAATTCACTATCAATTCAACCCGATCAAAACAGCTAAAACAAGTTTCCTTGGCACCTACAACATGTTGGGCCTGGCAAGACGCGTTGGAGCGCGCTTCCTGTTGGCCAGCACAAGCGAAATTTACGGAGATCCAGAGATTCATCCCCAACCGGAAAGTTATCGAGGCTGCGTGAATACCATCGGGATTCGCAGCTGTTACGACGAGGGCAAACGCATTGCCGAAACCCTCTGTTTCGACTACCAGCGCATGCATGACACGGAAATCCGGGTCATGCGCATCTTCAATACCTATGGACCGCGCATGCTGCCCGACGATGGCAGGGTCGTTAGCAATTTCATTGTTCAAGCCTTAAGAGGAGAATCCATCACAGTGTATGGAGACGGATCACAAACCCGTTCATTTTGCTATGTCGATGATCTGATTGAAGGCATGATCAGATTGATGAACAGCAATGAGACAGGCCCGATCAACATTGGCAATCCTGGGGAATTCACCATCCGTCAACTGGCTGAATTAGTTCGTGATCGGATCAACCCGGACTTGAAAATCATCACGAAATCCTTACCGAAGGACGATCCTCTTCAACGCCAACCGCTAATCAACCTTGCCAAACAACATTTGCACTGGGAGCCCAAAATCGCTTTATCGCAAGGACTAGACATAACGATTGAATATTTCCGCGAACAACTTCGTCATACCTCAGCCAATGATTAAAGATATTGCTCCTGAAACAGATTCAAATCACTTAATTTAATAACCATTTCTTCTTTTAAGCGCAAACCTTGCACCCAAGTAATTAGCAACTGATGCAATGAAAGTCGCGACAATCAGCGCAAGGAGATCATTTAAAAATAGAATCAAAACAGAGAAAACAGACAGGTTCACAATTAGACCGAATAATTGCGTCGAGCTATAACGAATGAACGAAATCCAAGAATAGCCTGAAGAGAATGTAACTTTTGCATTGTAAGCATATGTGGTCAGCAGACCGCCAATCAACCCAAAAACTTTTCTAAAGCTAGGCTCAACATCCACACCACATTGATGCAAAAACCATCCGGACAAGAAATAAATCAAAGCATCAACAAAAAAGGCAACTGCCCCGATAAAGTAAAAATTGGCAATTGTCCGCAGAGTCACCGTTAACCGCGCACTGATCGAATCGTGGAGATCTTTGCAGCAGTCAAATAACAAGTGAGTGACACAGACCAGAATAAGCAGCCTAGGTATGTGATGATATTTTCCAACCGAGTCGATGGAGTTGAATCCACAAACGAAGAGAGCGAAGAAGCAAAGATGATCAAACCGATCAAAAAGCTGACAGCTGAAACCTGGTAAATCGTGTCAACCCCTTTTGAACCTCGGAAAATATATTTTCGCAACCAAGAGGCAAAAACACTTGGCCTTCCATAAGTTTCAGAAAACATAGTTCGCGTCGTGAGATAATCAGAAAAAACAAAAAGGCCGCTAAACAGCGTAAAGATAGACACAATTAGTGTATTGGGACCACTTACAGGATTCACATTAAAAGCAAAACTTAAAAGCGATATTACTGAGATCAAAAACAGAAAAAATGCGAAAAACAAGAATGAATACTTTGGACTGAAGGAGAGCATGAATTTCAAATGCCTCCACCCATCTCTCCATGTCCGTAGATGGGGAGTTCTGTCAGGATGATCAAGACTCAGTGACGTGGGCACTTCGACAAGCCTCAGGTCACGCAGAGAAGCTTTGATGACCATTTCAGAGGCGAATTCCATACCGTTAGACCTGAGCTCCAATAATTTTATAGAACTACTTTTAAAAGCCCTTAATCCACAATGAAAATCACCTACAGGAATACCGAAAAATAAGCCTCCGATGCCACTCAAAACCGGATTTCCCAGCCAACGGTGCAAGAAAGGCATTGCGCCAGGCTGAATAGATCCCTTAAAACGGTTACCCATAACAAGATCAGCGCCCAAATAGAGCTGCTCTAAAAACAAAGGGGCGTCTTTGAAATTGTAAGTTCGATCAGCATCTCCCATAATCACAAATTCACCTTGAGCTGCATCAATGCCTGCTTTTAAAGCAGCACCGTAACCCTTTGTGGGCACATTGATCAGCTTGGCTTCGTTGGCTAACGCTATCGACTGTGATCCATCAGAGCTGCCATTATCAGCAACAATTACTTCATAGGGTATTTCAAGAAGCTGTCCGCCGGCATGACAATCATCTAAGACCCCCTGCAAACACAAGGATTCATTAAGGCAAGGAATCACAAAAGAAAACAAGGGTTTTGTATCTGGATTCATGGCCTAGACGCTCGTAAGATCGTTGAAATTGGTCGACGACTTGGAATTGAAATTAATTGATAATCTATCATAGTATCTCCATATAAATAAAGTTGTCAAAGGAGAAACCATGGATAGATAACCTCCAGACGGAAAACTAGTGACCTCTACAAGAACAATCACCAAAAAATTAATCAAAAGAAGTGTGCCGATTAAAACGAGCCCTGGATCGAACAAGCAAACAATGAGCCTTGGCTTCCAAAAGATTATAACCAAAACAATAGACGCAAAACTTATAAACAAGCCCATGCGAATCAACGAACTGAATTGATTGAGATTCGCGATTCTTTGCCTAAATGTCTTGAGTTCAGCGGGTGTGTATCCTGAGGTTAACCAAACTCCGACACTTCTAGATTGCTCATAGTTATGCGTAACAGCTGAATAGTTAGCCAAAGGACTGGGGGAAGTCAGCCAAGTCAAATGAGCCAAAGCTATGTCTGAAAAAAGCTTGAATGGAGATTGACCTTTTGGCACCCATCGCGATGGGTAGGGAAGATATCCAAAAGAAGAAGTTTGACAACTCAAGACTTTGGGATTAGATGCACAAACTTGAACTAACTCTTGGCTTAAAATTAAAACTTGATCCTGAAAGTCACCAGGACTATCGACAGACGATGTCTTAAATATTGCATCACGCAAAGCCCACATAAACCAACCACTTGAATACTCATCACACCAATCTTTATTTATTTTACAACCATGAATTGTCCATCCTGGGTTTAAGTTCGAAAGAGTGATAGCAAGTTGGCTATCAGGGTCTAAAGCTACGATAGCCTCGATCGCATCCTTCTTTATGGGAATAGAAGGCTGATGAACAGTCTTAGCTAACTTGACCGAAGATAGATTTTGATAAAAGGATTTAAAACCTCCTTCTTCAAACTCATTTGAAATAGCAAGTCCGTAATTCATATAATTCAATGCTTTGACTGAAACAACGGGCAGGTTAAAAGCTAAAAGCAATGCCAAGACAAGTGGAACCAATTTTAGAAATGCTTTTGGGGTTAAAAACCTATACTTATACGCATACAAAATGAGAATAAAGGTGTAAACTAGAGATGTAAAAATAATAACTATACGAGCTTCTCTTGTAATAAGCAAAAGGCCAAGGCAAAAATAAGAGGATAACAATGAAATCCAAAGTGTTTTATGACTTTTAATACTTAATGACGGACGATGATTTGAACCGATCAAGACAATAGTATCGAGTGTATAGATTCCACATGCGAGTGCAAGAACTTCGACTGGAACAAAAGATGCTTCTCTTAACAATCTCCAGCTAGAGCTCGTTCCAATAAGAACAGGATCAAATAACAGACATACAAAAGCTAAGGATTTTAAAAATGTAGGAAGCCTGTAAAGCGCAACTGAACAAAAAAGTGCACAAGTAGCTGCATAAAAAAGACGTAATCCTAACAAAGGAGGCACACCCACGACTGAAGACAGCCATACTTGAATGGAGTGATATGGCCCTTTTATAAGTGTAAATTTTCCATAGTCTTCTCCCAACCAATCACCTAATGAGATCGACAAAG
The DNA here is from genome assembly GCF_900473965.1 of Synechococcus sp. UW179A. Classification (NCBI taxonomy): domain Bacteria; kingdom Bacillati; phylum Cyanobacteriota; class Cyanophyceae; order Synechococcales; family Synechococcaceae; genus Synechococcus; species Synechococcus sp. UW179A. The sequence continues at coordinate 243,685 of NZ_UCNJ01000018.1, forward strand.
CTTGGCCTATAAATAAATCATCATCGTGCGGCATAAAGGGATTATCCGTAGGCAATCCATAAATCAAAGAAAAATATATTGTGAATAAAAATACAATACTAACAAGCCAATCTCGGCGATGAGACCTCGAAAAATACCTATAAAACATTCTTGCTCAATTAATGAATTAATTTTAGCATAGGCGCAATGATTGCATTCCGCCTCTGCATGATAACTGCACGCAAAAAAATAATAATCAGGGCCGGGAGGTCTGTGCTGAAGCTATTTCAAGTCAGGATGCTTGTAAAAACAAGGATTGATTTTCATAGAAATGAGGATTGAAAAACCTCTTTTTTAACTTAAATCATGCTTACTCTGCCTTATCCATCTTCACCCCAGATAGTTCTGCACCCCCTTTGACTTCGAGCACTTTTTCCAAACCGTCTAGATCCTCATCGGTGATCTTGGTCTGCATCGGACAGTGTTTGGGACCACACATCGAGCAGAATTCAGCCTGCTTATAGATATCGGCAGGCAGAGTTTCATCGTGATACTGCTTGGCCCGCTCGGGATCCAGTGACAATTCAAACTGCCTGTTCCAATCGAATGCATAACGAGCTCGGCTGAGCTCATCATCCCGATCCCTGGCACCTGGGCGGTGACGGGCGATATCGGCGGCATGTGCTGCGATCTTGTAGGCGATCAAGCCTTCACGCACATCATCAGCATTGGGAAGACCTAGATGCTCTTTCGGAGTCACGTAACAGAGCATCGCCGTGCCATGCCAGCCGGCCATGGCCGCGCCGATTGCAGAAGTGATGTGGTCATAACCAGGCGCAATGTCAGTCACCAAGGGGCCGAGCACATAGAAGGGTGCCTCGTTGCACTCCTCCATCTGCTTCTTCACGTTGAACTCGATCTGATCCATCGGCACATGACCTGGACCCTCCACCATCACCTGAATGTCTTTCTCCCAGGCACGACGTGTCAGTTCACCAAGGGTGTGCAGCTCGGCCAGCTGAGCGGCGTCCGAAGCATCGTGCTGACAGCCCGGTCGCAACGAATCACCCAGTGAAAACGTGCAGTCGTAGCGCTTGAAAATCTCACAGATGTCGTCGAAACGCGTGTAAAGCGGGTTCTGACGATGGTGGTAAAGCATCCACTGGGCAAGGATGCCGCCGCCACGGCTGACGATCCCGGTGATGCGTCCCTTCACCTTCACAAGATGTTCGATCAGCAGGCCAGCGTGGATGGTCTGATAGTCGACACCTTGCTGACAGTGCTTCTCGATGATGTGGAGGAAGTCATCCTCAGAGAGGCGTTCAATCGATCCATGCACACTTTCCAGCGCCTGGTAAACAGGAACAGTGCCAATTGGCACGGGTGAAGCCTTGATAATCGCGGTGCGAACGTCATCCAGGTTGACGCCGCCTGTGGACAGGTCCATCACGGTATCGGCCCCGTATTTCACCGCCAGATTCAGCTTTTTGACCTCTTCCTCGGCGTCCGAGGCATTGGGAGATGCGCCGATGTTGGCATTCACCTTGCACTTACTGGCGATCCCAATCGCCATGGGCTCAAGATTTTCATGGTTGATGTTGGCAGGGATCACCATGCGGCCCCGTGCAACCTCCTCCATCACCAAGGTCTCAGGCAGGTTCTCTCTCCTGGCCACATAGACCATCTCCTCGGTCACCACGCCCTGACGGGCGAAATGCATCTGGGACACGTTGGACTGTCCGCGGCGGGACTGAACCCAGGAAGCACGCATGATCCATTCAGCGAAGGAACTGCCAGGAGTCGGCCAGGTAACCGCGGATCACATTGGTCACTTCCCTATCGCCGGAATGACCCGGATCAGGTTCAGAGGGTGTGATCTCAGCCAAAAGGATCGAGAACGATCCAAGGCACCCCTAGTGGTGTCCAATTACTAGCAACGCCGTTGAGAACACACCGTCAACGCAGCTGCAATCCGTTCAGTGCCGCAGCCACAACCCTGTGGTCTCCGTCTTGCTGGAGTGGTAACAACAGAGCTCTGGCTTGCTCACCAATCGGCTGATCAGCGCTTTCACGAACAATCCGTCCCAGAATCTCGGCTCCGCTGACGCGAACCGTTCCATCTGCATCAGTGATCGCAGCATTGGCCAGATCCAGCAGCCATTCAAAATCGATCTCAGGCTGTTCCGCCAGAGCCGAAAGAATGCTGCATCGCACCAGCCACGCGCTGTCGGCGTCGAAAGCTGCCTTCAGCAAGGGCCAGGCTCGGGCAACGCCATAGCTGGCAAGAGCATTGGCCGCTTCGGCGCGCACATTCGCATCACCATCGCTGCGCAGAAGCCGTTCGAGAACAATCCAACCTTGCTCAGTGCGCTTGTAGCCCAAACCACTGCAACTCAAGGAACGTATCAGAAAGGCCTCCTGCTCACTGCCCAGTATCAACAGGGGAACGGCTTGCTCATCGCTGCAGAATCGCAACTGGGTGAGTGCCGGCATGGCCCGCAATGGATCACCAGAACCGATCGCCTCCCTGAGAGCGATGAGATCAGGTTCACCTCCCTGCGGCGGCTGTGGTGTGGACGCCATGAACTCAATTCTCCTGAAAACGACTGTTCCGCAAAGCCACCAGCAGCTTGTAGCGACGGCGACGGCGACCCACTACGGCGTGGATCACTAAGCCGGAGCCGACCAGGATGGCAGGAACAGACTGCCAACGCTCCGTGCCCTCTCTCTGGACAAGCGCCAGAACCCCAAGGCAAACCAGCAGAGGCGCTGCCAAGGACAACAACACATGCAAGCGGGTGCGGGGAAGACGATTCATCTCAACGGTTTCCAAGCCAGCATCGCTGCAGTGAGCACTCGAATCCCGACCCCCAGGCAGCCTTCATCCGGAAGGAAATGGCCGTTGTGCAGCGGTGCACATCCATCAGGCCCCGCAACACCGAGGCGAAACATCATGCCCGGCACATCCCGGATCAATTCTGCGAAATCCTCAGCTCCTAAAGAGGGTTGTTCCAAGCGCAGGACCTGATCCGGGCCCAGTTGGTCAATGGCACAACGCTCAAGCAGGGCCGTGAGCTTGGTGTCGTTATCAACCGGTGGAGCAATGCAGCGATAGCGAACCGTTGCCGTGGCACCGAAACTCTCGCAAAGAGCGCGCACGGTCTGCTCAATCCAATCGGGCAGATGGTCGTGCAGCTCGTTGGACAGACAGCGCACCGTTCCCAGCAAAGTGACCCGATCGGCAATCACGTTGAACGCCTTGCCTCCTTCAATACGACCGAAGCTCACCACCACTGGCTGCAAAGCATCAAGCCTGCGACTGATGGCTTCCTGGAGGCCGGTGACCACCCTCGCAGCGATCCAGATCGCATCCACCGACTGATGAGGCCGGGCGCCGTGGCCCGCTTGACCGTTGATCTCGATCTCCAACTCACCCGCCGCGGCCGTCAAGCTGCCGCTGCGCAAACCCACGCTGCCCACCGGCAAGGAGGGGAACACATGCAAACCGAACAACGCTTGAAGACCATCGGTTGCTCCCGCTTCGCGCATCCAGCGAGCGCCCTGAGCGATTTCCTCAGCCGGCTGAAACAACAAGCGCATTCCAACAGGTAGTTGCGGCTCAGCCGCCAGCAATCGGGCCACCCCCAGACCAACCGTGCTGTGCAGGTCATGCCCGCAGGCATGCATCACTCCCTGCCGCATCGAGGCATAAGGCAAGGCTGTTAGCTCCTCAATGGGAAGTGCATCCATATCCACGCGCAAGCCGAGTTTGGGACCCTTTTCAGGACCAAGATCAGCCACCACACCAGTGCGCCCAACGCCTTCGCGAACGCGCCAACCGGCTTGACGCAGATCGCCCGCGATCAATGCAGCGGTTTGGTGCTCTTCCCCACTGAGCTCAGGATGGGCATGCAGATGGCGGCGAAACTCGATCAACTCCGGCAACAGGGCCTCCAGACGCTCTGACCAGGTGGCAGTGAGGTTCAAGACACCTCCAGAGCAAGAAAGCGCTCGAGATCAGCAATCGGCCGTGGCGGCCAACGTCGCACCTCCGCCAGCCAAGCAGCATCGCGATAACTGGGGTCAAGACCAGAGGCAGCGGCCCAATGGCTTTCCGCTTCACCGCGCGAACCTTCACTCCAGAGCAAAGCACTCAACGCCGCTCTCGCATCGGCGAACAGTGGGTAGCGCCGGATCAAATTGCGCAGGTTTCGCTCTGCTTCTTTTAGATCATTGAGCTGGTAGAGAGCCAGAGCATCACTCGATCGAGCCATCGCGAATCCTGGCCTGGCATCGGCTGCCAAACGATAGAGACGCTGGGCTTCCTGCCATTCACCTTCGGATCCACGCACATTGCCGAGGTTGTAGAGGGCTGAGGCATCGCTTGGGTCTCTTTCTAAAATCCAGTCGTAATCGGCTGCCGCCTCAGACCAGCGCTGCAAAGCCTCTTCGGCCGTGCCGCGATTGAGACGGGGGTCAGCATCCTCAGGAGCAAGCTCAATCGATCGGGTTTGATCGGCAATGGCTCCCTCCGGATCACCCAGCATCAAACGCACATTGCCGCGGTTACTCCAGGCCGCCGCATCGTTAGGAACGATGTCTAGAACCTGATCCCAGACCGGAAGTGCCTGCTGCGGATCCCCGGCGCGGCTGAGCGCGAGAGCACGATCGAACAGCTGGGGTAGTGCATCCACTTCAGTGGCTTCTGCGGAGATGGGGATCAAAACCACCAGCAGAGACAGGGACCAGCCAAGCAGGAGTTGCTTCCACCTCATCTCAACAGCCCCTGTTCGTCGCATAGCTGCTGATGATCAAGTCCCCAAACCATGACCGTCGCTCTGTCAAAAAATGCGCCCTAGAACGTCAAGCTGCCAGCGAAAGGAATTAACCTTTGCAGGAAGACTTTCAAAAGGTTTCATCAGCGTATCGAGATCGACCCGGTGAAAGCGAGTCGGCGATCTTGAAGTTCGGCATCAGGAGAGTCACAAGGCTCAAACAATGATCAAGGAGCGTCTTGCCAGCTCCTAAAGCAACCATTAAGTTCCAGAGACTGTCCGGAAGCCGATCCTCACTTCACGGATGAAAACATCTGTCATCAGATTGTGTCTCGGAGGGTGTCTATCCATGCTGGGACTTGGGCACTCGCAACCTCCAGTCCCCTCGGAACTGCAGCCTGCACGGGAACTGCTTAATCAGTCAGAACAGATCAATCTTGCTGATGCGATCGAGGCGACACTGCGCAGCAACCCACAACTCCTAGCAGCTGTGGAAACGATCAGGGCTCGCCGCTCTCTACTCGCCTCCGAACAGCGCCGCTGGTCTCCAACAGCAAGCTTCTTTACGTATAGCGACGCGACTCCTCTGCTGGGTCAATACTTCGAGACTGACATCATTTCCTACCCCCAAAATAGCGATGAAAGCTCCACCTATGAATTCAATAATTATAGCCTAGGATCTCTTGGCCTACAGATCACCTGGAGTTTTTTAGAACCAAGCCGACAGCCGGCGATCAATCGGTCCAACTCCTTACTTGAGGCAGAACAATTCACCTTCGACGTGATTGCAAGAAGCATTGTTCTTGACACCCAAATTAGCTACTACGAGCTACAAGAAAATCAACGATTAATTCAGATCTATGAAAAGATTTATGAGCGCAACCTCCGGCAACTTGACATCATTGAGGAGCAATTTCGAGGTGGTTTACTCCATATTGGAGATGTCTCTCAGCAAAAAACGCTTCTACTCAGTCAGCTCACGGAATTGGACGGATTTTATAGGTCTCAACTGCAAATCGCATCCGATCTTGCACGCATCATGGGGCGGCCTCCAGGGAGTTCTGTGATTCCAGCAGAGCTCAGCAGCAACGTTTTTGCGAACTGGGAGCTCTCCTTGCCGCAAACGATCGATGAGGGTCTAGCCCTGCGAGAGGAGATTCGCCTTTCTCTGGCTGAAGCGGAAGCAGATGATTGGGAGGCCAGGCGACTTCTCAACCTTTACCTCCCTGTGCTGTCTCTCACAGCCAATGGATATACAACCTATTCAGAAGGAATCATCGATGGCCCCATTGGCAGCAGCAACTCCTCAGACCGTGGCAATTCAATCGACACTGATCTGGCGATTGGCCTCGGCTTCAACTGGAACTTCTTCGACGGTGGCGTACAGACAGCACGGGCTGCCGCCAATCGCAGCTTGGCGAAGGCGCAGAGACAAAAAGCCCAACAGGAACGCGACTTGGTGGGCAACCAGATTCGTCGCAGTTATTCCGCTTATCTGACGGCAAAATTGGCTCTGCCTCAATCGCAGGAGGCTCTGGACACTGCCAAGCGGGCAGTGAATGTCGCATCAGCGCGCTACGCAGCTGGCGTTGGTGACATCACCACAGTGGTGCAGGCCACCGAACTGCTTGGCGATGCTGCTGAACAGAACAAATCCTTGCGTCTGATCTATCGCAATGCAATCGCAGAGCTCTACCGCTATTCCGCACAGTGGCCGAAACCATTTCAGCCACAGATCCGCACTCTGATGAAGTCAAGGACAACTGATCCATGAACAAGCCCTCCACCAGCGAATACACCTCAGTCCGTCTGATTTCCTCGCCTTTAAGGGCGGCGATCATCATCACGCTGTTGATCAGCACTGGAGGGCTGCTTTGGGCCTGTTTTGCAAAGATTCCGATTTACGTGGACGGATTCGGCCTGATGATCCGCAAAGGCAATAATCGCCGGCTGCTCAGCCTCGCCGAAGGTGAACTCCACCACAATTTCAACACCGATGGCGTGGTGGCCAGTCAGCGCGACCGAGAGCTGTTTGAGATCAGCCAGCTCGGGATCCCCAAAACCGCTGCGCAAACAGCAGACCTAGCAGAGCAGGTGCTGGCACTGACGGACAGTCCCAACCTCGATCGAACCGGTAGTTTGAGCACAGGAAAAATCGCACGCGGATCGTTACTGAGCTGGGTGGAAGCACCAGCTCAATCGGCTGCCTTGCAAGACAGCCTGGATGCCTATCGACTCAGTGAAAAAACCCTGCGCTTAACCGAACAGGAACTTGCGACGATCGACCTCGCATTAGAGAGAAAAATCAATCTGCTGAAGAACGAAGTCAAAACGCAGAACGAATTCTTAGAAACCATTCGTGAGCTGAATTCCCGCGGCTATGCAAGCCGGGCGAAGTATCTCAGCCAGCAAAGTCGCGTGGATGCTATCCGCAGCGAGGTGTTGTCACATCAGGAGCGACTGGCAGTGAACCAGGCGCAATTGCTGCAATCCAAGATCGCGGTGGATTCGGCCGAAACGGAACTGGTCAAGGCACTGCGAACTTATGCCGACGCCAGCCTGATCTTTGCTAAGCACGATTTATTCATTACCGATGTTCTGGCACCCCACCTGAGTGAGGTGCAGCAAAACGACGCGGTGCTCCGGGTCTCAAGGGAAGCTCTCAGCAAACTGCCTGAACAGATCCCAGGGTTTCTCTCGCAAGCTGCAGCCCAACAGGTCCGGCCAGGCATGAAGGTTCTGGCGACTCCCACAGGCATGAGCCAGGCGCAGTACGGAGGAATGCTGGCCAAGGTGGAGAGTGTGGAAGTGTTGCCTGCCTCTCTCACTCAAATCAAGCAGAGCCTTGGTAGTGAAGGAGAGGCCATCGAAATCTCCAACCTGATCCCTGAACCAATTCTGATCACGATCCAACTTGAAGAAGACTCGAAGAGCAACGACACCAATAAGGAAGGCCTGAAGTGGTCCTCAGCAGGACTCATCCCCTATCCAGTGCGTGAAGGTGATCTGCTCAGCTTGCAGATCACCACGCAAACAGTGCGGCCGATCAGTTTGCTGATTCCGTGGCTCCGGCAATTCAGCGGAACCAGTGCGCCGATGCTCACTCCTGAGCGCGCAGGACCTTAACGCTGAGAACGATGCCAGAAAAACCGCGCTACAAATTGCCCCAACTTCTACAAAATGTGGAGGCTGAATCCGGAGCCGTTGCGCTCGGCATTGCTCTTGCTTGCCATGGGAAAACTTGCACTCTTCGAGAACTGAGCTCAGCCTCTGGCATCACCCGCGATGGCATCACTCCAGAGAAGCTGCTGAAGGCTGCAGAATCCTTTGGACTGGTCGGGCAGTGGGAAAGCCTAAACAACGACGAAACCGCCGACAAACGCATCCAAAGCTTGAGAGACCCGGCTATCAGCATTGACAGCCGCAACTGTTATGGCGTCATCCTCGCGAGCCACCAAGATTGCGCAGAGATCTACAACACTGCCAATGGCAGACAACAACAAGAACTCAAAGAGTTCAGAGGAACTCAGCTTCTGCCGTTAAAAACAACGTCAGGTTTCAGCTCTAGCCAACGTACGCCGTTCTGGCAAAGCACTTTCAAATCAGTGATACCACTGCGAAGGTCAGTGCTTGCCTTGTTTTTGCTGTCAACAGGATCGGTGATTCCGACCTTGATGATTGCGGCCTGCTCTTCGCAATTCATCGATCAGTTTCTACAACAAAACCGTCTTTCCTTCGGAATCCCGATCGTCTGGCTTGCACTGATCGCGCTCTCACTGAGTGTCTGCATGGCGCTGCTGTCCAACTTGTTGCTGAGAAGGATGGTCTTCGTGCTTGAAAGACGGATGGCCGATGAAGTCTTCGAGACTCTTTTCACGCGTAGCTACCGCTTCCTCACACTGCGCAAACCTGGCGATCTGGCATCACGGCTGATGTATCCCTACTACATGCCATATACCGGGATTTTTTCGTTCCTTTCCCCAATTCTTGGCTTGTGGACTGCTTTGCTGATTGTGGTCTTCTCAGCGTTTATTTCCTTCCCTTTATTCCTGCTGCTACTGCTGGGTTTTGTGGTGATTCTGAGAGCTTCCTACGTGGTCACGAGCAATACTGCTGACAATCTGACGGTCCGTCAGAAAGCCAACAATTCACGCTATGCGACAGCATTTCAACTGATCAATAATCTTTACTCCTTCAAAGGGAACGGTACTGAATTCAGCATGCTGCAAAAGTGGCAAAGTTTTTTTGCAGAAGGAGTTTACGAGAATCAGATCATTGGCAAGCAGAAGGTCAAACGCAATGTAACCATCAATGGAACAATCTTCGCCACACAAGTCTTACTTCTGGGAATTGGCGGCCTGCTGATTATCCAGGGCAGTGTCTCTCTCGGCAGCCTGCTTGCCTTCGTCTTCATCCAAGGGCAGATCAGTGACTCTCTGCAATCGATTCCAGCCATTAGCAATGGCTGGCAATCACTTCAGGGCTTGCTGTTGCTCTATGACGACCTTTGCCAGGGGGAACAAGATTCCTGGCATCGCGGCCTCGATCGTTCTGACGATGACAACAACAGCAAAAGATCATCCAACAACATGAACAACCTAGAGATCACAATGAATGATCTTGGCTGCCGTTTTAGTCAGTTCGACGAACCCGTGCTGAAAAATTTCAGCAATCACATCAGCCAAGGTGAACAGATCTTACTGAGTGGAGACAGTGGATCAGGCAAAACAGTCTTAATGAAAATCATCAGCGGACTGCTTGAACATACTGAAGGAGAGCTGCTTGTGAACGGCAAACCAATGACCTCAATCGACAGCAGACAATGGCATAGAAAAGTTAGTTATGTCGACGAAAATCCAAGCTTGTTTTCAGGGAATTTACTTGAGAATATCACCGCGTGGCGAATGGATTGTCATCGCAGCGATGCAACACGTGCTGCAGATGTTGTTGGCTTGACAGATTGGATCGAACGCTTTGAAGCAGGTTTCGAGCATCATCTAGAAAATGCCGAACAGATCCTCTGCAGCAGCCAGAAAATTCAGTTCGCGATTGCCAGGGCGCTATGTGGGCGTCCACGGGTCCTTTTACTGGATGTGGACACCAGTAAACTTCGCAAACAAGATGAGCAACGTATTCACAGTCATTGTCGAGAGGAAAGCATCACTCTTGTGAGTCTTTCGGAACGAGGCATGGCCAAGGGCTACGACCGCGTGATGACGCTTAAAAGGAAAGCCCTGACATGAGTAGAGGCGACGGAGGTTATCTCAACCGACTTGACCAACAAATTTATTCGCTGCGCCCCAGCCAGACAGACGTTTCGCGCACAGCAGGTGATTCAGTGATGTTGATCAGCGCTGCGCTGCGCTTGCTCAATATGCCTAACAAACGACTAGATCGAGTGGAGGGTGATATCCTCACCTGCCTCAATTTCAACAATATTTACTACAGAACAGTGTCCCTGCCGGGGGATCTTGAAAAGGGTGAATACCCCCTTTTAGTTATTCATAAAGCTGACGATCGCAAACCATATTTGCTTTACAGAGATGGGCAGAAGAACAGCCTGATGACCATCCGTGACGGTCGCACCATTCAAATCACGAAGACACCATGGCCCGTCTTTGCAGATAGCGCACAGGAGCTGCATCGCAGCTTTCGCGATCAGATTGACGGGGTCACTGAGATTGCCCGTCTCGCTTACCAGCCGGAATTGGGTGCCATAGGGCTGCTTCTGCTGATCTCCGTAATCGTGCTGGGATTCAGCCTTTCCATTCCAATTCTTACCAACACACTGGTCTCCTCGGTGCTCCCACAAAGCGATCTCTGGTGGCTGGCTGAAAGTCTTCTGGTCGTCGCCATGGTCGTGGTGGCTTCCATTACCAGCCAGTACTTGCAGGGGCTGATGATCCTGCGGCTGGAAACCATTGGCAACCAACGCCTACAGATCGGGGTCTGGGAGCATTTCCTCAAGCTTCCAACAGGTTTTACAGCTGATCACAGCAAAGGTGAGATCTACGTCGGGCTCAGCGCCATCTCCAAAATCCGCAGCTACATCGGAGCTGGTGCGCTGACCTCGGCACTGTCTGCGCTGTTTTCCTTCGCCTTCTTGGCTCTGATGATCAAGTACAGCCCAGGCCTTGCCGTCTGGATGGTTCTTGTCGTCATGGTGGCACTGCTGGTGGTGTTCCAAATCGCCAGACAGTCGATTGAGCTCAATGAGGAGGTATTTGAACTCAAGGCGGAACTCAACACCATGAGCAATGAGATCAGCTCTAACGCCTTTGCCATCCGGTCAATGTCAGCGGAGATTCCGATGCTGCAGCGCTGGATGCAGCGCTACACCACGATGGCCAACATCTCGCTCAAGCTGGATGGCTTGGAGCAGGCCATCGATGTCATCCTGCTCTTTTTGTCTCCACTGGGTTCCGTTGTTCTGTTCGCGGTGGCGGTCGCGCAGGTGCTCAATTCGCCGCAGTCCATCGGCGACCCAAAACTTGTCGGCAGTTTCATCGCCTTTTACTCGGCCTTCACCGCCTTCACAGGATCAGTCGCAGGAGCCGCTTCTAACCTCACCACGGTCTTTGCCACGGTTTCGGTTCTCTGGAAAAAAGCCAGAATGATTCTGGATGAGCCGATTGAGCAGGGCTGGCGAGTTGACGCCATCAACCATGTCTTTGAAGGCGAAATCAGTCTCAGAGATGTTCGAATCCAACCTTCAGGACTGCGATCACCACTGCTCAACAAAATCAGCCTGACAGTCGATATCGGAAAGATTCTTGTAATCGCTGGGCAGAGAGCCTCCGGAAAATCGTTATTGCTGAAAACCATGATCGGTATGACAACTCCCGACCTGGGAGAGGTGCTGATCGACTCCACACCCATCACCAAAATATCGATCCGCGGATTGCGGCGGCAGGTGGGCTATTTGCCTCAGGAGATCGTGCTTGAGACCCTCTGCCTCAGAGATTTACTGCGTGAACATCGCGATGACAGCGATGACATGCTCTGGGCGATGCTTCAGGACGTGGGACTCCATGAGCGGATCCGAGCTCTACCTCAACAACTGAATACTCAGCTCGATGGCGAGAAAGAACCCCTCAACAGCGCCGAATGCAAGCTGCTGGCACTTGCTAGAGCTCTTCTGAGGCAGCCATCAGCTCTGCTGCTGGATGAATTTCTGGTCGGAATTCCCAAGGAGGCGCATGCTGATCTGCTCGCACTGATCCAAAAGCAAGGATGCACAACTGTGCTGGTGGCAAGCCATGAGAGTGAATTAGAGATCGCCAACACGATTGTGTTGCTTGAAGACGGGAGGATCGCATGCCAGGGCAAGCTTGGATCTCCTGGGCTGGAGCGCAACGTTTTTGACCTTGATTAAGAGACGGATTGTTTTGTTCAGCCGTGGGTGATGCAATCCACACGTCATCACTGATCGATCAGATCGGTCTGCGGGAATAGAAAGAAGCGATCAAGCAGCAGCGAGATGGTCACGGCCCGCAGCCGTCACCACCCGACCACGCGGTGTGCGCTGCAGGAAGCCAAGCTGAAGCAGATACGGTTCAACCACTGACTCCAAGGTGGTGGGGTCTTCTCCTAGAGCCGCCGCAAGGGTATCCAGTCCGGCGGGACCGCCTCCATGGGATTGGAGCAGCAGTTCCAGCAGCCTGCGATCACTGGCGTCAAGACCGCGGCCGTCAACCCGATGCAAGGTGAGGGCTTCATCGACCAACATCCGGTCGATCGATCCGGAGCACTCACGGACGCAAGCCACATCTCGCACCCGGCGCAACAGTCGGTTGGCAATGCGAGGTGTCCCCCTGCAGCGGAGTGCAATCTCAGCGCAAGCATCAGCCGTTAGATCAAGGGCGAGCAAACCTGCCGCCCGCTCCACAATCGACTGCAAGTCATCCAAGCCGTAGAACTCAAGCCGCTGAATCAAGCCGAAGCGATCACGCAACGGAGAGCTCAGCGCACCTGCGCGAGTTGTGGCACCAACCAGTGTGAACGGCGGTAAATCCAGTGCGCGAGTTCGGGCAGTACTTCCTTTACCCACGGTGAGGTCGAGTCGCCGATCCTCCATGGCGGGATAGAGCAGCTCCTCGGCCACGCGACTGAGTCGATGGATTTCATCGATGAACAGCAACTCCCGTGGCTGCAGATTCACCAACAGACCAACAATGTCGCGAGGGCGCTCTAGAGCCGGGGCACTGGTGATGCGGCATTTCACCCCCAGCTCCTCAGCCAGCACCATGGCCATGGTTGTTTTGCCCAGACCCGGCGGGCCGTAGAGCAGCACATGATCGAGAGCATCACCGCGGCCCAGGGCCGCTTTCACCGCAATACCAAGCACCTGCTTGAGCTCACGTTGACCGATGTAGTCCTGCAGACACTTGGGCCTTAAGCCGTCGTCGCGAGAGGCCAGCGCCGCAGGATCAAGATCATCTCCAGGCTGCCGAGCTGCGTCAACCACCCGATTGGGCTCACGCTCCTTGCGTGGACGTGGGGATCCTGCGCTTGAGGAAACAATGGCCATATGGGAAGAGTACCGAGCCCTGGATAGGGTCGGAGCATCAAGCGGCCGAAAGGCCAAACAGGCAATGGCCAAAGGTGGAGGCAAGAAAAACGCGGCAGCTCGCGCGGCGGCGAACCGCTTACTGGCCGACAACAGGCTGGCCAGGCATCAGTACGACATCTTGGAAACGCTGGAAACCGGCATTGAACTGGTGGGCACCGAGGTGAAATCCATCCGAGCCGGCCAAGCCAATCTCCGAGATGGTTTCTGCCTGATCCGCAACGGTGAAATGCAGCTGCACAACGTGCATATCTCACCGCATACCCATGCAAGCGGCTACTTCAACCACGATCCGCTGCGAGTGCGGAGGTTGCTGGCTCACAGGCGCGAGATCGACAAACTGCGTGGGCAACTTGACCAGAAAGGACTGACGCTGATCCCGCTCAACATGCATCTGCAGGGGTCCTGGATCAAGCTCACCATCGGTCTCGGCAAAGGCCGCAAGTTGCATGACAAGCGAGCTGCCGAAAAGGACAAGCAGATCAAGAAAGAGACACGGGCTGCCATTGCCCGCTACTAAATCAGCCCCGCCTCAAGCATGACCTTTCTAAGGGTCCTGATTACTGTCTTGCCGCGACGGTGCGGTGAATTCAAGGGTTGATTCACCGGTCGGTGCATTGGCTGAGTCGGCCTCTTTAACAGGAGGATTCTCAGCACCTGCGGGACGGGGACCGGGGGGTTCTGGAAGCGCCTCGACAGGGCCCTCAGCCCCAGTGGCCGGATCTGGTATCGGGTTGAGATCAACCTCTGGCAACGGCTTCGGTACCGGCGCATCAGCACGGCAAGAGAGCGTTAACAAACCGGAGGACACGCCATCGTTGGTGACCAGCACCTGCACAGGTGAGCCAGCCTCCACAGGCAGGGTTACGACGCGCAGCGGTCCGCGATCGGCAGCCACCTCCCCATCAGAGCCATAGACAGTCATCTGCATCAATGGCGTGCCGTTGATACCCAACACCAGGCGGCGACCAGCCGGAACCGAGATCGAGATCAAGCGAGCACCGCCAGCAGCAACACGACTGGACAGAACCGTGGGCGCCTGCACACGCGCTTTGACCTGTTCAATCCGCACGTCTTCAAGGCTGCGCAATGCGGCTGCGATCCACAGCTGACGGAATGGCTCAGGCGGCTTCACCCCTGCTGGCACTCCGGGGAGCAACGCCTGTGCCGAAGCGCTGACCAACTGCTCCACCACCTTGTTGTTCACACCCTGCGTTACCAGGGCCTGGCGTTGCTTCTGCCAGTCGCCAGGCTTGAGCTGTCCCAGGCGACTGCGCAGCGCTGGCGGCAGTTGCTCCACCCTGGCCAGCCACTCCTCGGCGAGTTCATTCCAGACAATTCTCAGAGGCGAGTCTTCAAGTGAATCACTGGGCAGGCGACCGCCACGCTCCGGGAAACGGGCCATCAAGCTTGCATCCACCAACTGCAGAAACCAACTGCGATCGACCTGCAAAGCTCTTAAACGACTGAGCAGCTGCTGACGTTGATCAACCTCCGCAGGTGGAAGGCTCGCGGAAGGGGAACGCCCGATCACATCCCGATCCGTGGAAGGAGCGCCAGCGGGGGGATTACCGCGAGTCAGCAGAAACCAACCAATGGCTGTGCCCACCAGAGCCGAGACCAAAAGGGCACCGACCACGGGCCACAAACGGCCTTCCGCCGCAAGCTGGCGCTGCTCCGCTGAAGGCCGGCGCCGGGCTTCCTGCCGAGACGGGGTAGCGATCCTTGGCAGATCTGGAGACCCACTCGCTGAGGGCGGAGAGTCATCCGACACCGCTGGAGCCAGCACCAGGGTGCGGTCAGCCCGAGCCTGGGGCCCTGTTGTTTCAGGCATCGACACAGCCTGCAAAGCCTGGAGGGCATCCGCAGCGAACTCAAAACGGCATTCAGACTGCTCAGACAGCAACCGTTCCAAGACCTCCCGATAAGAGGGATCCAGATCAAGATCATTGGGCAGCAGCCAACCCTGTGCATCAGCCTGCAACAACTGCGCAGGAGGGCGGCCAGTGAGCAGGGTCAAAGCCGACACCCCGAGGCCATGCAGATCCATCCAGGCCGCTGCAGGGTCCTGCCGCACCTGGGAGCGAGGTGCAAAGACCGGTGACGCTGCCGTCAAAGGCTGCTGACCGCAGCGCTGCAGCAAGCCAAAATCCAATAGCACAGGCAGACAATCCTGATCACGCCGCAGCAGATTGCGGGGATTGATATCGCCATGAACCAACTCCTGGCCATGCAGCACCGCGAGGGGTGGAAGCAGCTGCCTCATCAGAAGCAGGACCTCTCCAGAGCCAAACACCAACTGACGCTGCAGCCGTTGATTCTGGATCTGACTCAGACTTGAGCCCTCCTGCCACTCACGCACCAGCCAGAGACTGCCCTGCTCCTCAAGCAGCCCTCCAAAGCGTGGAATCTGGGGATGCAACAAGGACTGCATCACCGGCCACAGACTGCGAAAACGATCCTGAGTCGCCTGATCATTGAGTTGGCGCACTGCAACAGGTGCATTGGCCGCCATCTGATCAGCGGCACGCCAAAGAGTCCCCTGGGGATGGTCCGGATCAGAGGACAGACAACAGTCGAGGCGATACCTGTCGGCCAGC
The DNA here is from genome assembly GCF_900473965.1 of Synechococcus sp. UW179A. Classification (NCBI taxonomy): domain Bacteria; kingdom Bacillati; phylum Cyanobacteriota; class Cyanophyceae; order Synechococcales; family Synechococcaceae; genus Synechococcus; species Synechococcus sp. UW179A. The sequence continues at coordinate 259,608 of NZ_UCNJ01000018.1, forward strand.
AACGTGCCGATCACAAAGGAGTTGCGATGTGGGCCGATGGTAGGGGCAGTCCAGCGCTGACACCCGAGCGGGATCCCACTAACGTCACCGCCAGCAGATTTCCCCTCATGGCCTCCGGCTCACTTCTGAACCGATTGATGGAGGTGCGTCGTACCAGTGAGGCGTTGATTGACCCCCTCAATACCGAAGATCTCAACCTGCAGGGCATGGCCGATGCCAGCCCACCCAAATGGCACCTGGCTCACACCACCTGGTTTTTCGAAACCTTCGTGCTAAAGCCCAACCATCCGCGCTATGTGCCTGCTGACCCTCGCTGGAGTTATCTGTTCAACTCCTATTACGAAGCTGTTGGCCCGCGACAGCCACGGCCACAGCGAGGACTGCTCAGCCGACCACCAATGGAGGAAGTCTCAGCCTGGCGCAAGCGGGTGAACCTTGCTCTGGAAGAGCTTTTGGAGCACCACAGCGAAGCACCGTGGCTGGACCTGGTGGAACTGGGCCTTCACCATGAGCAACAGCATCAGGAACTGATGCTGATGGACCTGCTGGATGGATTCAGCCGTCAGCCACTCGAACCGGCCTATCGCAGCGACTGGCGTGAACAGTGTGATGACCAGCCCATCACCAGTTGCAGACCAACAGACTCACCGATGCAGGGATCCTGGCTCAAGTGCCGCGGAGGCCTGGTGGAGGTGGGCCACAACGGTGAGTCCTTCCACTTCGACAACGAAGGACCGCGACATCGAACCTGGCTGGAACCCTTCAGCATTGCGGCTCGACTGGTGAGCAATGCTGCTTACCAAGGCTTCATCGACGATGACGGTTACCAGCGTCCTGAGCTCTGGATGAGCGAAGGCTGGGCAGAGCGCATTCAGCGCAACTGGGAAGCACCCCGCTACTGGCGACGCGATCACGATGGCCAAGGTCCCTGGCGCTGGGAGTTCACCCTGGCTGGCCGATGCCCACTTGAGGATCACCTGCCGGTTCGTCACCTCAGTTGGTTCGAAGCGGATGCCTATGCACGCTGGGCCGGTGGGCGCCTGCCCAGCGAAGCGGAATGGGAGCTGGCCAGCTCTGAGCACGGCGAATCACTTCAACAGAGCCATGGCCATCTCTGGCAGTGGACCTCGAGCCCCTATCGCCCCTACCCGGGCTTTCAACCTGCGGCAGGTGCGGTTGGTGAGTACAACGGCAAATTCATGACCTCCCAGTTCGTGCTGCGGGGCAGCAGCCAGCTCACACCCAGAGGGCATTCCCGCGACACTTACCGGAACTTCTTTACCCCGGCCAGCCGCTGGATGGCGGCAGGTCTACGCCTGGCCCAATGACAACCCAAACGCCTGCGCGTCCTCAACTGATCGATCTGCATCCACCCAATGCAGACATGCAGCGACTTGTGCATAACGGTCTGCAACGCGAACCCCGCCAGCTACCAGCATGGTTTCTGTACGACAACGAGGGATCGCGACTGTTTGACCAGATCTGCAAGCAACCGGAGTACAGCCTCACCCGAACAGAAATCACCCTGCTGGAGTCATCAGCAGCGGACATCGCCCGTGCCATTGGATCAGGGGTGATCGTTGAATTCGGCGCAGGCAGCGCCCGCAAGGTGGGCCCGCTACTGGCGGCGATGCACCCTTCCGCCTATGTGGCTCTCGACATCAGTGCGGACCACCTGCACCAGTCAATGGCATTACTTCAAGCCCAACATCCCAGCATGCCAATGCTGGGAATCTGCTGCGATCACAGTCAGCTCGATGCTCTTCCAGACCATCCATTGATCGGTGGGGAAAGGCGAGTGGGGTTCTTTCCTGGTAGTTCCCTCGGCAACTTCACTCGCGACGAGGCCATTGCGCTGCTGCGCAGATTCAGGCGACTGCTCGATGGAGGACCGCTTTTGTTGGGACTTGATCAACCCAAATCAAGATCCAGGCTGGAGGCCGCCTACAACGATGCCGCAGGGATCTCCGCCGCCTTCGCCCACAACCTGCTGCAGAGACTGAACAAGGATCTGGAGGCCGACTTCAATCCAGACAAGTTCCATTATGAGGCTGTTTGGCAGGAAACAGAGAGCCGTGTGCGCATGGCGCTGCTCAGCGAAGGCCATCAAACGGTGTCGGTGGGTGGTGAGCCATGGACTTTCAGCCCAGGACAGCCCCTTGTGACCGAATACAGCGTCAAGTACTCAGCAGAAATGGCTCGTGAGCTGGCCAATGACGCAGGCTGGCGCTGGTGCCACCGCTGGCACGATCCAGCCGATGACCTCTCCCTGCACTGGCTGGAAGCTGCAGACTGAGCAGACATACGTCAAACCCTGATCGGCACCATGAACGTAAGCAACTACTCGCCTTCCCCGGGCACGCGTGGCGTCTCCAAATCAGGCAGGGATCACTGATGTCGCCAACATGGCTGGATCAGCTTGAACGGAACCTGGAAGAGCGGTTGGATGCGTTTCTGCGCTCCAATCCCGACCAAGATCGACTCGTGCAGGAACAGCATCTGCAAGATCGACAGCGCGATCTGAACAGCCGACGCGATCAGATGCAGATCCAGGCCAAAGACCTACGACGCCAGCTGTTGTCACTGGCAGAACAGGTTCAGGCCTGGGGAGAACGCACCAAAAAGGCCCGCAATGCCGGAGCCAATGACCTGGCATTGCGCGCTGAAAAACATGTGAACAGCCTGATGGATCAGGGCAGGGATCTTTGGAACGAGCTGGATGAGCTAGGTCGAAATTTCCGAGATCTCGATCAACAGATTTCCCATCTCAATCAGAAGGCTTCACAACAACGAGGACATCGCAGCCTGGATGAAGACTGGGCCTTGTTTGAAGCTCACGAAGAGTTGGAGGAGCTGAGGCGTCGCCAGGGAATTAGCTGATTCAGCCTGGACTCAGGCCTTGGGAGCAGGAGGTTCGAGACTGACGTTCTCGGGCGGTGGAGTTGGATCAGGATCGGCAATTAGCATGTGCTGAAGCACAATCTCAGGACGCTCGCTGTCACGCCAGCGAATGCGATAAGCGGGCATCTTTGTGCCTCGGCTGGTGGTCTGCTCAACGGGCTCCATCACCCAGCCGCGGCGGGATCGCCCCTGGGGATTGCGCTTGACCACCGCATCGGCGTGCTTGAAGCGGAAACCTACGCGCTCACCACTCATTGGAAAGGGACCATGCCACTGTGTCCCATTATCCACCCTGAGGGCACAAGGCAACCTCCCCCTCACATTCAGACCTCGGGACGAAGCAGTGGAAAGGCAATCACGTCGCGAATAGAGGGGCTGTCCGTAAGCAGCATCACCAATCGATCGATGCCGATGCCGAGGCCACCCGTCGGAGGCATACCCACCTCCAGGGCATTGACAAAATCCTCATCCAAACCCTGTGCTTCCAGATCGCCAGCGGCTTTACGCTGCTGCTGGATTTCCAGACGCTGACGCTGATCAACAGGATCCGTGAGCTCACTGAAAGCATTGGCATGCTCTCTGCCGACGATGAATAGTTCAAAACGTTCAACCAACCCAGGCTTGCTGCGATGCGGACGAGCTAGAGGCGAAATCTCCAGGGGGTAGTCCATCACGAACGTGGGCTGGATCAATGTGGACTCCACCGCCTGTTCAAACGCCTCATTCAAAAGGCGTCCCAGCGAATCTGCTAGGGCAGGTACCTGCAAACCCTTGGTCTCCATAGCCGCTGCGGCTTGCTCCCGACTGCTGTAGGCATGAAAATCAAGGCCGGTGGCCTCCTGCACCAACTCATGCATGGTGGCCCGCCTCCAGGGAGGGGTCAGTTCTATCTCGGTGCCTTGATAGGTGATGGTCTGGCAACCGCAAACTTCCTTGCAGACTGCACTGGTCATCTGCTCAGTGAGCTCCATCATCCCCAGATAATCGGAGTAGGCCTGATAGACCTCAACTGTGGTGAATTCAGGGTTATGTCGAGTGCTGATGCCCTCGTTGCGGAAGATCCTGCCGAGCTCGTACACCCGCTCAAACCCCCCCACAACAAGCCTCTTGAGGTGTAATTCCGTGGCGATTCGCAACGTCAGCGGCAGGTCCAGAGCGTTGTGATGGGTTTCAAAGGGCCGCGCATCTGCCCCACCCGGCTGGCTCTGGAGAACGGGCGTCTCAATCTCCAGGAAGTCGCGATCATCCAACCAGCGCCTGATGGCACTCACTGTTAGCGCACGCCGCCGGAACGTTTCCCGCGCCTGAGGGGTCACGATCAGGTCGAGATAGCGCTGTCGGTAGCGCTTTTCGACATCGGCAAGTCCATGCCACTTATCAGGCAAAGGCTGCAGCGATTTGGTGAGCATGCTCCACTCGGCCACTTTCACCGAAAGCTCACCGCGATCAGTGCGGCGAAGGATGCCCCGCACACCGATCAGATCACCTGCATCCACAAGCGCCGTGATCTGTGCAAACGACTCGCCAAGAGTCGACTTCTCTAGAAACAGCTGGATCGTGCCGGTCTCATCGGACAGGGTAAAGAAAGCCAGTTTTCCCATCACCCGTCGCGTCATTACCCGACCAGCGACGGACACGTTGAGCTCCCGCTCTTCCCCATTAGGCAGATCAGCGTGGGCTGCCTGCAACTGAGCCATCCGATCGGTTGGATCGAAATTCAGGGCATAGGGCTCTATACCCTGATGCCTGAGGGCCTTCGCCTTGTCCAAGCGGGTCTCGCGCAGTTCAGACACGGAATAGAACTCACATGGGCGCCATCCTGCCGTTCGATGGTGCCGGCAAGCGAGGAATGGGCGTCAAAACGTCAGCAGGACGATCTCAACTAGCGATTGCAGCAGGAGCGTTATCGCCCATCCTCTGAGAGGAATAACCGATGCCACGCACCGTAAGAATTAGTTCAGGGTTGCGCGGATCAGGTTCAAGCTTGCCGCGCAGACGAGCCACGTAAACGTCGACCACTCTCAAGTCCGCAGCACGGCGTGGCGGATAGCCCCAGAGCTGTTCAAGAATTTCTGCACGGGGAACAACATGCCCTGGATCCCTGAACAGAAGCTCTAGAAGGCTGAATTCGGTATAGGTGAGTGAAATGCGCTCACTGCCGCGAGTGACCTGGCGACGGTTGGTGTCCACCACAAGATCGCCTACGCGAACAACTCCTTGGCCTGTGGGCAACTCCCGAGGTTCAGCTGCCGCTGAACCTCGACCCACGCGACGGAGAATCGTGGCAATTCTGGCTTCCAATTCCTTGGGACTGAAAGGTTTGGGCAGATAGTCGTCTGCACCGAGGTCAAGGCCAGCAACACGCTCGGAGATGGCTTCAAGGGCTGACAAGAAAATAATCGGTACGCAGGATTCAGCCCTCAGACGTCGACAAACTGCGAAACCATCGAGTTTCGGCAGCATCACGTCGAGGACCACCAGGTCAGGCGATTCACGATGGAAAACTTCAAGAGCTTCCTCGCCATCTTCTGCACAAACAACGCGATAACCGGCTAGCTGAAGCCGCATCACCAAGACGCGACGTACCGCTGGCTCGTCATCCACAACAAGCAAAGTGGCTTTAACGGACTCTGGAGCTCCCTGGAGAGACCCATCGCCATCAAATTGGTGGGATGGGACTTCGGGCATACACTCCATCGGGTAAGAATTGCAACCCTACAGTTCGACGGGAACCGATCGAGCTCTGGGATCCAAACCGGGAACAGGTTTTGGCTTCTTTTAAGAATTGAAGCAGTAGCCAGCCAGTGATTTCAAGGCCAACGGGCACTGGCGTAACGGTTCCATTGCTGCTCGGCTTCAAGTACGGCCTGATCACTGCTGATCTGACCCAACATGGCTCGCTGCAACTGGGTGTAGATGATGCTCTGCAGGCGCTTCACCCCCGGAGTCGCAGGCACAAGCACCCGGGCGCTGTTCAAGGTCTCGGCCGACAACAAACGCGCGTCACGGATTTGTGCTTCGGCCGCATCCGATGGCTGCTCAGCCTCAAGCTCGGCACGAATCACAGAAAGCGCTTCAAGAGAAGACGGCAGCACCCTCGCCTCGCGGGCGAAACGAGCCTGATTGGTTCCGTTGGTCAGAAACAAAGCCAGGGCAACAGCATCCCCAGCCTGCTGACTCTGACGAGGCACGGCCAGCGTCATCAAGGCCACATTCGCCGTACCGTCCGAGCCAGTCAGAGGGGGCTGAGGCGAAGTCACAGCAGCCACACCTGGGGCATTGGTCTGAATGCTGCGTAGAAACTCAGCACCGCTGGCGAGCAGGGCAAGTTCACCGCTCTGGTACAGCTCAATGGCCCGCCGTTGGCCCTGACTCACCACTTCCCGAGGCAACAAGCCGTCGCGATATAGATCAGTCCAAAAAGCAAAGGCTTTGCGGCCGGCTGGCGTATTGAAAGCGGCTCTCTGACGAGCATCAAGAAGACTCACGCCCATCTGCACGAGCGACTCCAAAAGCTCTGCGGAATCGTCGGGAACAACGGTGACAAAGAGACCGTAACGACCAGTGCGCTCTCGGATTCTGCGGGCATACGAAGGCACCTCCGCCCATCGACGCGGGGCCCTGGTGAGACCGGCTTGACGCAGCAGGTCAGCGTTGACCAGGCTTAAACGAACGGTCAAATACCAGGGGATGGCGATCTGACCCGCTTCAGGATCCCTTGCCGCCTCCCAGACCGATGGCAAATAGCTCTGCTTTGCACCAGGCGGCAAAAGAGGTGTGAGATCAGTCAGGCCACCCTTGCTGGCCAGATTGGCCGCAAAAGGGGGATTGAGGTTCACCACATCAGGAGCAGTGCGTGCAAACACAGCCGCCAGCAGCTTGCGCTCCACCGATCCCCAGGGAAGGTCTGTCCATCGCACCGGTGCCTCGGGATGGAGCGTGTCCCAGGACCCGAGCACGCCATTCATGTAGGGATTGAACTTTGGCGCCAGCTGCAGCGTCCAGAGCTGGAGAGTCCCCTCAGGAGCCGAACCAGGACGACAACCCCAGATGAATACCGACAGACCGGAGAGAGCCAGGCCGGCGAGAAACCGTCGCCTTCGCAAAGAGGTAATCATGCTGGTGCTCGCCGTCGCCACAAAAGCAACTGCCAGGATCCGACTAACGGTGCCAGCAGTCCCGTGATCAAAGCTTGGGCGATAGTGGTATGCAGCGCCCACGACTGGATCAGTCCATCGGATGGTCCCAGCACAAGCCATTGGAGCCATAAAGACAGACCCAGCACAAATGAGCCGATCCAGGCAAGCAATCCCAGATTGAGGCTGCGCTGAATCGGCGGGCCACGGCGTCCTAGGCGCCCCCACCACCAACCCATCAAGACAAGAGCAGGGACCTGACTGACATCCCCGAGGCTCAGACCATCCAGCACAAGCCCAATCGCAGCTCCTGCAACCGCACCGGCAAGCGGACCATCCACCAAAGACCAGGGAAGCAACCAGAGAATCGCCCAGCTAGGCGGAACACCATCCAGGTTGATCCAGGAGGGTGCTGCCATCTGCAAACTCGGCACCAGAAGGGCAGATGCCACACAGATGGGTTGTCGGTGCAGGCGCATCATCCGTCAGCGCACCTTCACCTGAACCCAATCGATGGCATCCGGCGGGGCGATCAGCTGCACGAGAGCGGTTGGTGCGGGTACCGATCTGGCATTGAGCGACTGCACCACTGCCACAGGCAGATTCGGGGGCAACAAAGTGCTGGCTGGAGAAGTACTGACCAGATCACCTGGACGGACCTGGATGTCTTTGTCGAGAAACTGCAACTGTGGCCGGGCTGTTCCAAGGCCCACCAGCAGCCCATGCTGCTGGGTGCGCGGCAGCCAGACACCGATGCGACTGCCCGGAGCCGTAAGCAGTCGGACGTTGCTGGTGGTGGGTGTCACGCTCTGGACCCTGCCGACCAGACCTCCAGGGCCGATCACGGCATCATCCTTCGACACGCCTTCAACAGAGCCTTTGCCCAGCAGCAACTGCTGCCACCAGCCCGATGCTGTGCGTGAGATCACTGCAGCCTGAAGCCAGTCTCCGGATGACTGTTGATCCAGCGCCAAAAGCCCTCTCAGGCGTGCATTGTCCTGTTCCAAAAGCTCCAGACGGGAGAGCTGCTCCTGCTGTTTGGCAGTCTCAATCCACTCGCGCTGCGCAGAGCCTGGCCAAAAGGGCCGGCTCAACAAGGCGAAGGCATCAGCAAATCCAGCCCCTTTGCTCAGTCGCACCAAGCCAAGAGCCAGCAACAACGCCAACCACGGCCACAGCCGCTGGATGGAACGCAGCCTTGCCCCCTGAGGCCTCTGGGAGGAGCCCATGGCGATCAGAGAGCGGCAGCGGATCGAACAAACTCAGGAGTGTCGAGCACCCTCTGCAAACGCTTGTAGTCCTCAAGAACCTGACCACAACCCTTCACTACACACAAGAGTGGCTCCTCGGCGATGTGGGTGAAGATCCCCGTCTCATGGCTGATCAAATCACTGATGCCACGAACCAATGCTCCGCCACCGGCAAGCATGATTCCACGGTCGACGATATCTGCGGCAAGTTCGGGCGGAGTGCGCTCGAGGGTGCGCTTCACAGCCTCCACAATCACGTTCAGTGGCTCAGCGATGGCCTCACGCAGATCCCCTGCCTGCAACTGAATGGTGCGCGGAAGCCCTGATAAGAGATGAAGGCCGCGCACGTCCATCACTGTTTGATCAAACTCATCGTCGGGGAATGCGGAACCGATGCGAATTTTGATTTCCTCAGCGGTGCGCTCGCCAACCACAAGGTTGTGCACTTTCTTGAGGTAGACGCCGATGGAGTCACTGATTTCGTCTCCAGCAACCCGAACAGATTCACTGAGTACTGTTCCACCGAGACTGAGCACCGCCACCTCGGTGGTGCCGCCGCCGATATCCACAATCATTGTGCCGACAGGCTCTGTGACCGGTAAACCGGCACCGATCGCAGCAGCGACAGGCTCATCAATCAGGTGAACTTCACGTGCTCCTGCAAGACCTGCCTCACGCACGGCACGACGCTCCACACCGGTGACCCCACTGGGAATACCCACAACAAGACGAGGGGCCACAATCCCGCGGCCTTCATTACCTTTCTGGATGAAGGTTTTCAGCATCTGCTCAGCCGCATCGAAATCGGCGATCACACCATCGCGAAGGGGGCGAACAGCACGGATATTTCCAGGCGTGCGGCCCAGCATCAGCTTGGCCTCGTCCCCGACGGCCATGGTCACGCCGCGTTCGAGATCAAGCGCCACCACGGAGGGTTCCTGCAGAACGATCCCCTTGCCCGAGACGTAAATCAGGGTGTTGGCAGTACCCAGGTCGATGCCGATATCGCGGGACAGCTGGAAACGGCGGAACAGCACTGGCGAGAACACATTTCGGCGAATCATAGGGGCAGTTTCAGGCCCCATCTGTTACAGATTCGTTTGACGGTGGAACTTCTAGAAGGCAGCCACGACAACCGTCAGTTTTGACAGCCGTGGCGCATCATTGACCCACAAACAGGAGAGATTCAATGGGTGTCAACTCCGTGACTTTGGTTGGCCGTGCCGGCCGAGATCCAGAAGTAAGGTATTTCGAATCGGGAAGCATGGTGGCCAATCTCACCATCGCCGTGAACCGCCGCAGCCGCGACGACGAGCCCGACTGGTTCAATCTTGAAATCTGGGGAAAACAGGCTCAGGTGGCAGCGGACTACGTGAAGAAGGGATCCCTGCTAGGCATCATCGGCAGCTTCAAACTGGATCGCTGGAACGACCGCAACAGTGGAGAAGAGCGCAGCAAACCAGTGGTTCGGGTTGATCGGCTTGAACTTCTGGGCTCGAAGCGAGACAACCAGGATGCTGGCGGCAGTTTTGGTGGCGGCAGCCCCAGCGAAGAGGAAGTTCCCTTCTGATGTTGGTCTAATCAGGTGAGTCCGCCATCAATCGGCGGACTGACGACGCCTCCAAATCCGAAGTGCCACCCAGATAGCCCCTGCCAGCACAGCGACCACCAGCAGCACCTTGATCACCTTGCTGACCGGATCGATCCAGGCCTCCACATTGCTGTAACCCTCACCAAGGACAATGCCGGCAACAGTCAGCAACAAGGTCCAGATCAGACTGCCGGCAGTCGTCCAGATCAGGAACGGCGTAATCGGCATTAATTCAATGCCAGCAGGCACTGAGATCAGAGTGCGAATGCCTGGCACGAGACGCCCCCAGAACACCAGAGCAGTTCCATATCGGCTGAACCAACGGCGACTACGAGACAACTCCTCAGGGCTTATACCGATCCAGCGACCATGACGACTCAGCCACTGCTCGATGCGTTCTTCATTGATCAGACGGCCAACGCCATACCAGGGCAGAGCTCCGAGGACGGTGCCCAACAAACCTGCAATCACAACAGGAACCAACTGCAGCTGCCCTTGCTGAACATAAAAACCTCCAAGAGGCATGATTAGCTCGGAGGGAATCGGGGGGAACAGGTTCTCTAGGAACATAGCCGCAAAAATTGCGGCATATCCCGCCCAGGGATTGGACTCAACTGCCTGGCCAATCCACTCAGGCAGCTGTGAAACAAATTCGGTGAGCCCCATGGACCGTGCTGAAGTCGAGGCAAGTCTTCCATGAAGTGGTGCATCCGATCTCGCTTGAGCACAAAAACGGAGCTCAACAATGAGCAGAGTGGCTTTTGTCGCCAACTCTTGGCTCAAAACTCAGGCCGACAAATGAAACAACTTCACTGAGACTGCTGAACAGATTCTTTTTAACGTCATCATTTTTGAGTTGGGCAATCGCAGTCATCAACACGCTGGCGCGATTCAGACGAAAGAGCTGACACTCCGATCGTCCAAAAGCCCAAATAGAAGCTCTGCTTCAGCAAACTGGACAGACAAAAGCTTCATCACTTCAAGCGATCAAGCCAGCAAAAGCAACTGAGAAAAGTTGATGGAGATACTTTGTACACTGAAAAGACTCTCAGAAGTTAGAAAAATCTGGGAAATTCATTGTTTATGTAGTCATCGGGATAATCCTGATCTCATCAAACCAATCAGTGCCTGGTCAGGTGCGAGGACGTTTCGAAGCGAGTTTCGGGTTGAGCTGCAGCAGCAAATCGCGATCTCCAATGCGTTGCAGTGAAAATTCACTTGTGCAGATCGCATCGATAGATGGTTCACATTGATCTGATCCTGAGGTTTTCAATTGACTTGGCCTGCGTTGCTCAAACTGCAAACCATGTAGCCGCAGCTGAGTCATCGAAAATGTGGTATTGCCATCCAACAAAGGCGGAATCAATCGATCAATCAGTGGGAATTTCTTCGCCGTATTTTGCAAAACTGGGGAGCGGGGCATTGTGCCTTCCACCGCCAGGGCGCGCAGGTGTTTCTCAGGTGCGCGAGCTTGAAGCACGGAGGCTGCGCCCACGATCCGCGATAGACGACTCTGCTCAAAACGACCCTGAGCAGCAAAAGCATGGCCGTAGGCATATGACACAACCACCATCAGCCAGATCATCGGGATCACTCCAAGTCTCCAAAGAGGACGTTCCACCAGTCGCGACAGCGCCAGCAACTGGAGAATCACGCTGGTGAGCAGCGGACCGAAATAGAGCAAAACACGCGGATGTCGCACAAACGATTCGCTTAACAGCAGCATCCCTCCAGGCGCAACAAGAGCCACCAACAACAACGCGGTCACAGCGCTTAGAGCCACCTTCCAAGATCTCCACTGGATCACTAAAGCCACGTAGACAAAGCCAAGCAGCAGAAAAGGCAGCACGAGGGGCCAATGGCCAAAATCTCTCAGCAACTGCTGCAATGGCTCAATGGCGGACTTGAATACTTCCAGCGGCAAGGAAGCATCCAACGGCTTCAATTCAGCCGAACTGATGGCATAACCATTGAGCCTGTGCTCAAAAAACAGGGCAATCAGTAAGCGATAAGTGCCATACCCACCGGCATAAACCAGTGCACTCATCCAAAGACGTCGAGGCAGCGAAAGCACCTGCCAGGGCCGATTCAAGAGATCCAGCGCAGAAGCAACACAGAGACAACCGGTCATCACCAGAAATCCATTGGCTCCTGGTTGATAAAGATTGAACGACAACAGCTGCAAGATCCAAGCTCCGGCCACGACGCGCCAATGGCTGTTCAGATTCACAAGCAATGCAGCTGTTACTGCACAGGCCAGAGACACCGCCATGAACAAGGAATCGAAGCCATACGACATGGCTTGCAACGCATAGGGCTGCGCCATCAACGGCAGGCTGGCAAGAGCCGTCCAGAGCGGAGAGCGAACGCCATAAGCGCGGGCGCAAACAACTCCAACAGCGGATAACACAGCGATGGCCAGCAGTGTGTAAAGCGGAGAAACTGCCGTGGCAGGACGACCGAAATTCAGCCACTCCACCAAGACATCAGCGCCGGGGCGGCCTACACGCACCCATGAAAGACGTCCATCCATGGCCCGCTCGAGGTCATCGACATAAAGATCGACCCCAAGAATCAACGGCAATAGCATTATCAATCCCGCCACAAAAGCAGCCGACCACTGACGCTGCAGTGCAGGCTCCTGGAGAAGTCCAGACCAATGATCAAAAAATCTTTGTTGTGCCATTGCTCAGACAATGAACATGTAAAAAGCCAGGACGCGCAAGCACCCTGGCTGAAAGGAAAGACACAGCAGTGCTGATCAAGAGCTGATCAGTAACGATAGTGATCTGGCTTGTAAGGGCCTTGAACCGGCACATTGATGTAATCGGCTTGATCCTTGCTCAGCTCGGTGAGCTGGGCACCGATGCGACCCAGGTGCAGACGAGCCACCATCTCGTCGAGATGTTTCGGAAGAACGTAAACCTCCTTTCCGTACTCTTTGCCCTTGGTGAAGATCTCAATCTGAGCCAACACCTGATTGGTGAAGGAGTTACTCATCACGAAGCTGGGGTGGCCGGTGGCACAACCCAGGTTCACTAGACGCCCTTCTGCCAGAAGGATGATCTTGTTGCCGCTGGGCAGGGTGATGTGATCGACCTGGGGCTTGATGTTTTCCCACTCATAATTCTTGAGTGAAGCCACATCGATTTCATTATCAAAATGACCGATGTTGCAGACAATCGCCTCATCCTTCATCTTCACCAGGTGCTCATTGCGGATCACCTGATAGTTGCCGGTGGCAGTTACAAAGATGTCCATCTCTCCGACGACATCTTCCAGACGGACGACGCGATAACCCTCCATGGCAGCCTGCAGAGCACAAATGGGATCCACCTCTGCAATGCACACCGTGGCACCCAGTCCACGCAGGGACTGGGCCGAGCCCTTGCCCACGTCGCCGTAGCCAATCACCAGCGCTTGCTTGCCAGCCACCATTACGTCAGTGGCGCGCTTAATGCTGTCAACCAATGATTCGCGGCAACCGTAGAGGTTGTCGAATTTGCTCTTGGTCACCGAATCATTGACATTGATCGCAGGGAAAGGCAACTCGCCACTCTTCTGCATCTTGTAAAGACGAGCCACACCTGTGGTGGTCTCCTCAGTGACGCCCTGAATCTGGGCTTTGGTACGGCTGTAAAAACTGGAATCCTGTGCCAGCTTCTTTTTGATCGAGGCGAAGAGGTAGGTCTCTTCCTCATTGGAGGGGTTGTCGAGAACTGTGATGTCCTGCTCGGCCTTGCTTCCCAGCATCACTAAGCCGGTGGCGTCGCCACCGTCGTCCAGAATCATGTTGGGGGAGCCGCCATCACCCCACTCGAGGATGCGGTGGGTGTATGCCCAATACTCCTCAAGGGTTTCGCCCTTCACCGCGAACACGGGGATTCCCTTGGCCGCAATCGCCGCCGCCGCATGGTCCTGCGTCGAGAAAATGTTGCAGGAAGCCCAACGCACATCGGCGCCAAGCTCGACCAAGGTTTCAATCAGAACCGCAGTCTGAATGGTCATGTGCAGTGAACCGGCGATGCGGGCTCCCTTCAAAGGCTTTTCGCTGCCGTATTTCTTGCGCAATGCCATCAAGCCAGGCATCTCGGTCTCGGCGATATCGAGTTCCTTTCGGCCGAAATCAGCCTGATTGATATCAGCAATAACGCAATCGACGCCAAGCTTCAGCTCAGCCGCGGACGTGGGCGCTGCCACCATGGTTTGTGTGCTCCCTAAGAGAATGTGGAGTTGAATATCTGCGGAGACGCCGAGGCTTCGGGCTCGCTGATTAAGCAATCTACCGATTGGAGCTGGATCCTGAAGGACCTGGAGGCCACCCGTGCTCTGGGCAGGTATCTCGTGCAACAAGCTGAACGTCCATCATTACTGCTGCTCGAAGGCACCCTCGGTGCAGGCAAAACCTCTCTGGTGCAAGGCATTGCCTCTGCTATAGGAATCGATGAACCGATCACCAGCCCAACCTTTGCCCTTGCTCAGCACTACCCCCAGGGCAAACCACCACTAGTTCACCTGGATCTCTACCGGCTGGAGTTGCCAGCAGTTGCCAATGACCTGTTCCTTCAGGAAGAGGAAGAAGCTGTGGGGATGGGCGCCATCCTGGTTGTGGAATGGTCGGAACGACTGAGCTTGGACCTTCCGGATGCCTGGCGACTGAAATTGTCTTACCGGAGCGAAGGAGGCAGGCTGGCAACCCTGAACAAAAGCGATCAGTTTGCTGCTGGCTGAGAAGCCTTTTGAACAAAGAATCAGATCAAAGACCAGAACATTCAAGAATGGAGTTGATCGAGAAACTCCATCACCATGCTTGGCAGAGGCTGCGGATCAATCGCCCCTGCACCGGAACAGACGAGTGCACCACAGGCGGCCGCATAGCGCACAACCTGTTCCACAACCGCAGAACTGAGCTGAAGTGGCTGGCCAGTTGAAGGGGTCAGTGTCACCAGTTGATGCAGCAGTCCTGCCGTGAAAGCGTCTCCAGCACCAGTGGTGTCAACAATCTGAGACGGTGCCAGAACCGGCATCGAACCGCGATGGCCGGCCATACACCAACGGACCGGCTGACCGCCATCGGTCACCAGAACATCGGGCTGCTGCGGCAACGAAGCACTGATCTCCGCGGGGTCACTGCTCTTGAACAGCCACTCGGCTTCTTCCCTGGCCAGTTTGATCAATGCGGCTTTCTCAAGAAAGGGTTGGATCAGAGCCAGCGCATGCGGGGAAGGACCTGCAACCGGGTCTGCAGACGGATCCCAGAAAGTGGGGCGCCAGTTCACATCGAGGGCAATCCGCACTCCGTCCCGTTCGGCCTGACTGACCGCAGAGCGCAGGGTTGCCGCAGAGGCCTCTGTGGCCAGAGGGATGGTGCCGATCAAAAGCCAGCGAGATTCCTCTGCCAGAGCACACCAGATCGGATCAAGACCGCTCTGATTCAAGGCCTGATCGGCAAAGCCTTCGCCGCGGTCGCCAGCAAATCCCTGAAAGACCCGTTCACCAGTGGAATCGCGGCGCACCAACACCACCCGACTGGGCCGTTGAGGATCAATCTGCAGGCCGCGCAGATCAACACCGCGGTTGGCCAACATCTCCTGAAAGTTATTGCCGATGACATCGGCACCCAGTCGACCGATGAAGGCGACCGGTGTGCCAAGACGGGCCAACGCGCAAGCCACGTTGGCAGGAGCGCCACCCAGACGGTCGTGGCAATCCAGTGGCGCAGCCAAGGCAGGATCACACCCCAGTGGTCCGAGCCGATCCACGAGGGCCTCACCAAGACACAGCACCTGCGGAGCGGAATCAGACATCAGATCTGCAGCGGCTAACAGCAGCGTGGCCAACAATTCCACCAACGTCAGGCAGCGCAATCGCTGTTCAGCGTTAAGGCCCGTTCAGTGATCCAGCAACGAGCAGAACATGCAATCAAGAACCTTCAGCAGTACTCCTCAGGCAAGGTGATTAAGCAAGACGCTCACGCAGTGCGGCGATGATGCGCACATTGGCAGCAGGGAAGGGGTAATCAGCCAGGTCGGAGGGCTTCACCCAGCGCACCTGCTGACTGGCCAGGGGTTGGGGATCTCCTGAAACCAAACGACAGAGATGAACTTCAAAGCGCAGCTTTTTGTGGCTGTAGGCGTGATCCACCGTTATCAGCCTGTCATCAACACTGACTTCAATAGCCAGCTCTTCGCGCAACTCGCGGCGGATGGTGTCTTTGATGGCTTCATCAGGCTCCTGCTTACCGCCTGGAAATTCCCATAGACCGCCAAGCAGTCCCTCGTTCAGGCGCTGATCGATCAGAACCTCACCATCGTCATTCAGGACCACACCCACACCAATCACCTGGAAGGGGATGTCACGTGGTGCCTCTTTCACGGGGTACTGCTGAGGGGAACCGGAAGCGTAAGCAGCGCACTGTGCATACCAGGGACAAACCTCACAGGCAGGACGACGGGGAGTACAGACCGTGGCACCAAGATCCATCAGTGCCTGATTGAGATTGCGGCTCAGGCCTGGAACGGCATCAATCAACCCTTCACTCCAGGCCCAGAACTGACCCTGCGCCCGCCGGGGAGGCTCGGAATGGGCATACAACCTGGCCAGCACCCGACGAACATTGCCATCAAGGATGGCCAGAGGGCTGTTGAAAGCCGAAGACAGGATTCCAGCGGCTGTGCTGCGGCCGATGCCGGGCAATGCCAGCCAGGTCTCGGGGTCGAGAGGCCAATGGCTGAACGGCGTGGAATCGTTCACATCCCCTGGATCACGGCGCAGTTCAGCGAGCAGCAACCGGGAAGCAGCGTGCAAACGACGTGCTCTTGAGTAGTAGCCAAGGCCCTGCCAGAGCAACAACACCTGCTGTTCCGACGCCTCGGCAAGCACCTCAAGCCTGGGGAAAGCCTGCATCCAACGCAGCCAGTAAGGAAGCACCACCTGCAGCTGGGTTTGCTGCAACATCACCTCGGCGATCCAGCACTCCAGGACATTGAGAGGTTCATGGGGTTCAGGCCATTTGCCGTCCTTGGTGAACATCCACGGCTTCAGCGCAGGGTCCTTGCGGCCGTGAACCTCCCACCAGGCCAACAGCTCACTAGCCAAGCCGGAGGTCCAATCAGCTGGGTCTCCTACACCACCCAAACCCGAAGCCTGGGCATTAGTCGTACACAACTGGCATGCCCGCTGCAGGTGGCTTCATCAATGCTTTGACCTCTGGCTGTACCGACCGCTTGAACCGCTGCCACTGAGGGCTCAGCAGAATCTGTGTGACAGCAGCTTCACCAAGCCGCTGACCCGCTTCCACGTCACTCGGGTAATGCATGCCGCACGTCACGCGAGCCGCCATCCCCTGATGCCCAACCGCCAGCAAGCGCTCTCGACGTTCCGGCAGCAGATCTGCCAGGAGCAAGCTAGTGCTCACATACCAAGCAGCATGGCCACTGGGATAGCTCTGCGAAGACTCAAGCGGGAGACAAGGTTTGAGATCCGGATGGGTCAGGAATGGTCGTGACCGGGCATGTGCAACCTTGAGCTGGTTTTTGGCCTCATCAACCAAGTGCACAAACTGAGGCACACCTGCTGCGATGCGTGGCGCTGTTTTCTCAAAATCCGAACCAATAGCCGCTTGGAACCGACCGATCTCCCGACCGAGATAGGTCCATGCATGGCCCACCAACTCGGAATTACGCGCAAACTGCTGCCAGCGCAACACCGCTAGATCCCGTTTCAATCGATCACTGCCCTGAAGAGGTGGCTTCCCGACCACATCAGCCAAAGAAGCCAAATTCAGCGCAAGTCCATCCGCGGGATTCGCTCTTGCTGGAGCCATTGTGCCTGCGCACACACCAGCGACCAACGCCCAAGCGAAGACAGAAACCGGAATCTTCACTGATGGTTGCCG
Organism: Synechococcus sp. UW179A; assembly: GCF_900473965.1. Taxonomy (NCBI): domain Bacteria; kingdom Bacillati; phylum Cyanobacteriota; class Cyanophyceae; order Synechococcales; family Synechococcaceae; genus Synechococcus; species Synechococcus sp. UW179A. The sequence goes on from NZ_UCNJ01000018.1 coordinate 277,383, forward strand.
AGCGGTTTGTCCCATCACTCAAACCTATTCACTCCAAGGGTTGATTCTGTTGCGGGAGCTCTGAGCAGATTCAGAACGTGGTGGAGAAAACCATGGTCCGCCGCAACGCACAAGCATCGCTGGGGCTTGACCCTTCAAAGCCTGCAAGACTCGCAAAAGAACAGGCTGCCGAGGTCTGACATACCTCCGACGGGTCGTTGCAACTCTGCTGAAAGAAGCAGAATTCTGCGATGGCATCATGCCTCAACTGATTTTCCACATTGATGTAAATAGGAATCGCATCCAGGGTCTCGCGCAACTCAGGCCATTGACTGTCAACCCACCTATGAGGCCATGCCAACAAACAAGCTGTAAAAACAGCGCTTGTTTGCGAGCAAAAGAGTAAGGATCGCGAGAAGCCTGTGCTGCATTGGCTTTTGCCTGAATGCAAAAGCAACACTTCACAAGCAGAAACCATTCACGCACCTGTCCTCAAGGCATCAGAGACTTTTCCCCTGGCTCAGCCAAAAGCCAAGCCCGAAGCTGAGATCTGCTACTGCAGTCCTGTGGAAAAACTGTGCAAAACATTCTGATCAACTCGAAAATAATCTCTGCTCACGTTTGCTGATCAATCCCAATCGGATCAAACCGAATCATCTATTCCTTCTTGCCCGATCACCGGCTACCAGAAATGTGCACGCATGCCCTCTGATGCAGTGCGGAGTGAGCAAAAACAGGTAACGTCCGGCCTATCCGAGTGGGATTCTGTGCGGCGAACCGTGTTGTGCACTCTTGCCGCTGTGGCACTGGTCACAGGCTGCGGCAAGCCCAAGCAAGCTGCGCGATCGATGCTGACGGTGCAGACGGCAACAATCAGCGACGCCACCTTTGAACCCAACATCCAGGCCATCAGCATGTTGGAGTCCACCACCACTGTGGCTCTCATGCCAGAGACGGAGGGCCGCGTGGTTCAGGTGCTCGCCAAGGAGGGTCAGCAAGTCAAAGCTGGTCAGCCGATTCTCGTGCTCGACAACGTGCAGGAAAGCGCTGCCTTGGATGCTGCCAAGGCACAAGCCCTCACCGACAAGCTCAATGCCGAACGGTACGAATTCCTCTTCCAGAACGGAGCAACCTCAGCCGAACTGCGTGACCAGTACGCCACTCAGGCGATCACCTCACGCGATCAGGCACGCACCGCGGCAGCAAACCTGGGATACAAATTTGTGCGCTCACCGATCGACGGCGTCATCGGCAACCTCGACAAGGTGAAACTCGGCGATTACATCGAAGCCGGGCAGGACATTACCGGCATCGTGAATAACTCAAACCTGTGGACCTTGATGGAGATCCCAGCCACCCAATCAGGAGAAGTGGCGATCGGCCAGACCGTGAAAGTGGTCTCACAGAGTGACCCCCCTGTGCAAGGAGAGGGTTCGGTTGTGTTCATCTCCCCCTACTTCGGGACGAGCAGTAATTCCAGTGCCCCCAACACCGTGCTCGTGAAAGCAGAGTTCCCCAATCTGACCGGGCAGTTGAAGACCGGACAATTCGTGAAAAGCGCAATTATCACTGGACGCAAGCAAATTCTCGCTGTGCCAGTGCAGGCCGTGATGATGCAGGCGGAACAACCTTTCGTTTACAAGTTGATTCCGCTGAGCAAAGCACTGCCAGGGATCAAAGCCTCGGCGAATGTTCCAGAAGCTACAAAGAAAACACTGGAAAAGCTTCCCCCCGCAACGCCAATCGTGATGCAGACCAAGGTGAAGCTGGGTCAACTTCAGAACAATTTCTACCCCGTGCAATCGGGGCTGAACCGAGGAGACAGTGTGGCGGTCAGCAATACCAGTCAACTGCGCAGCGGGATGCCGGTGAAGGTGGCGCCTGCCGGTTCAACGAAGAAGGATTAACCAGCGATGTCCTTCTCAGACAAGTTTATTAAACGACCGGTTCTAACAACGGTCTGCAGCATTCTGATCGTGCTGGTGGGTGTGATCAGCATCCCTACTCTGCCAATCGCCAACCTGCCTAACATTGCTAATCCAGTGATCCAGGTTAGCTCTGGATATAGCGGTGCTAATGCGGAGGTAACCGAGCAGGCCGTCACCAATCCACTGGAGCAACAAATCAACGGCACTCCCGGGGTCAGTTACATCACCTCCAACAGCGACATGGAGGGAAACAGCTCGATCAGTGTCTATTTCGATGAAACAACAGACATCGATATTGACCAAGTCAATGTTCAGAACAGGGTGAGCCTGGCGCTGCCTCAGCTGCCCAGCCAAGTGTCGGACACGGGCGTGTCAGTGAAACAGAGCACCCCTTCCATTCTGTTGGCATACCAGGTGGGTTCTAGCGAGGGCCAGTTCGATATCAGTTATCTCAATGGCCTGATCTACGAGCAGCTTTACTACCCGCTGTCGAGGGTCGAAGGCGTTGCAACGGTGACGGTTTACGGCGGAGCAACTCCTGCCTTCTGGCTATTTGTGGATCCGGACAAATTGACTGCCAATGGGTTAACTTCCGATGACGTGATTTCGGCAGTCAAGGCACAAAATAGTTTGGCGATCGGCGGATTGATCGGAGGACCACCAGCCTCAGGAGATCAGACATTCACCTATCCAATCGTTGTTGAGGACAACGGCAATCTGATCACGATCGAACAGTTCGAGAATCTGATCCTTAGCCGTACAGAAACTGGAAATCTTCTCAAGCTCCGTGACGTCGGAGAAGTGCGCTACGGGACCAACACATACACCATCCAGGCCACCGACAAAAGAAGCCAACCAGCTCTCACCGTGGCCGTTTTTCAGACGCCTACCAGCAATGCTCTGGACGTCTCCAAGGCAGTCGTTGAACAGATGAACCAATTCGCGGCATCTGTTCCTCCGGGAGTGAAGGTCGATCAGATCTACGACGTCGGCCAGTTCATTGAATCCTCCGTTGAAGGTGTTACCGACGCGCTTGGCCTGGCCATCATCCTGGTGCTGGTGATCCTGTTTCTTTTTCTTCAAAACTGGAGGGCAACCATCGTTCCCAGCCTCGCCATTCCGATCTCGCTGGTGGGCGCTTTTGGCTTTCTGAAGGTCTTCGGTTTTTCCATCAATCAGTTAACTCTGCTTGGCCTGGTGCTTGCCACCGGTTTGGTCGTGGACGACGCCATCGTTGTGATCGAAGCGGTCTCAAGCAACATCGAAAAAGGAATGCGGCCCCGACAGGCCGCGATGGAATGCATGGGGGAGCTGTTTGGCGCCCTAGTGGCAACAGCCTTAGTACTGATGGCCGTATTCGTTCCAGTGGCCTTCTATCCAGGCAGTATCGGCATCATTTACAAACAATTCGCCTTAACAATCGCTTTCTCGATCGGAATCTCTGCGTTCAATGCCCTCACATTTTCACCCATGCTTTCGGGTCTGATCCTTCCAAAGGAGCAGCCGAGACAACCCAAAGGATGGGGGTGGATCGTTGCCGGAGTGATCGTCGGGCTTGCCTTCGGCAGATTCAGTGCCAATTCCTTCGGGAGCTGGACCTACGTGGCCGGGGTGCTGGTTGGTGGCTTCGCCGGTGCCAATCTCACCAGGATTTTCGAAAGTTTCAATGCTGGCTTTGGTCGGCTTCAGAAGGCCTACGCCAATCTTCTTCAACAATTGATCAAAGCGCGAAAGCTCGTAATGACGGGGCTCGTAGCAGGCATGGTGCTGACTCTGCTGGCCTTCACAGCCATCCCGGGTGCGTTCATTCCTGAGGAAGATCAGGGCTATGGGATGGGTATTTTCCAGTTGCAGAATGGTGCATCTATTATCGAGACCCAAAAGGTCGGCATTCAGATTGCTGAAATTCTCCGGAAGGAGGAGGACATCGACAACGCATCCGTGATCAACGGGGCTGGCTTCAACGGTTCAAGCCCCGACCAAGGTCTGTTTTTCTATGGTTTCAAACCTCTATCAGAGCGAAGAAACGCCAAAGACAGTGCCGACGCGATTATTGAACGTTTGAATGCGCAGTTGATCGAACTAAGCAGCGGTCTTGCCATTGCCATTGCTCCACCGGCGGTTCCCGGATTTTCTCCATCGGGTGGTTTCTATTTCCAGTTCAACGATCTCAGCAATGGCACCTTTGGCTTCAACGAGCTCTCCGAGATGGCAGGAAAGCTGATCAAGACAGCCAATGCCAGCGGTGATTTCTCCAGTGTGTTCACACAGTTCAATCCCAGCTCTCCCGCTGTTGGTCTGTCCATTGACCGCGATGTGATGGGTGCACTCAACGTCGACTACCAAGATGCAATGAACACCATCGCAATCGTGACTGGTGGCAACTACTCGGGGCTCACCTACGAAAGCGGACAGGTCCGCAACATCTATGTGCAAGGAACTCCTGATCAGCGCAAGAACTTCGATGACATTCTCGATATCTACGTTCACGACAGAGATGGAGGCCTGGTTCAGGTATCCCAGTTCGCCAGCATGGATCTCAGCAGCGCCCCACCGGTGATCAATCACTTCAACCTGTACCGATCGATTCTGATCCAGGGTTCTGAGGCCGCCGGCAAAAGCAGCGGTCAGGCACTGGAGAGCATGCAGCAGATCTTCAAGATGGAGAATTTCACCAACATCGGCTCTGCTTTTACAGGTCTCGCAGCGCTTCAGCTCTCCTCCGGAAACGCCAGCTTGGTGGTATTTGGACTCGGACTGCTGATCGTTTACCTCGTGTTGTCAGCCCAGTACGAAAGCTACGTGACCCCGGTGATCATCCTGGCGACGGTTCCTTTAGCCATGCTTGGCGCGCTGGCATTCCTGAGTCTGCGCTCGATTGATCTCAATATTTACGCTCAGGTTGGGCTTGTGACCCTGATTGGTCTGGCCGCCAAAAACGGGATTTTGATCGTTGAGGTCGCCGAACAACGACTTGAACAGGGCAAGTCTGCTGTTGAAGCGGTCATCGAATCTGCTGAATCGCGACTTCGTCCGATTCTGATGACAGCGATCGCGGCCCTCGCCGGTTTTCTTCCACTAGTGGTGGCCAATGGAGCCGGCTCTCACAGTCAGCAGTCGCTGGGAACTGTGATCTTCGGTGGGCTTTTGGTTGCCACAGTGCTGTCTCTAGGGGTGGTACCGCCTTTTTATGTGGTGATCAAAGGTCTGGAGTCACGCTTGTTCAACCAAAAGCAGCAGGATGGCAGCGATGATGCATCAATCGCTGGTGCCAGCTGACTCAATCTGGACCTGGAAACAATCCGACGGCAGCACCCTTGAAGTCGCCTGGCAGTGCTATGCAGACACTTCAGACCACAAGCAGAACAGCACTGTTCCCGCTGTCGTCCTGGTGCATGGCTTCGGCGCCAGCAGCAAGCACTGGCGTCACAATTTGCCTGTACTGGGGCAACAAGCCCCTACGTATGCTCTCGACCTGATCGGCTTTGGCGGCAGCAGCCAACCTCAGGCGCTGCTTCCAGGCGAACAACCTGCTTTTGACCAAGCAGATCAGAGTCAAGCCCTTGTCTATAGCTTCGATCTTTGGGGCAAACAGGTTGCCGACTTCTGCAAGGCAGTGGTTCAAGGTCCAGTGCTTTTGGTCGGCAACTCGATTGGCGGAGTCGTGGCGTTACGCGCCGCGCAGCTGCTTGAAGACCAATGCAAAGGAGTGGTGCTGATCGACTGCGCTCAACGACTGATGGATGACAAGCAGCTGGCAACCCAACCGGCCTGGATGGCCTGGATCAGGCCGCTCTTGAAGACACTGGTGAGGCAGCGCTGGCTAAGCACAGCTCTGTTTCGAAATGCCGCGCGACCCAGTGTGATCCGCAGTGTTCTGAAACAGGCCTACCCAAGCGGTGACAACGTCGACGACCAGCTCATTGAGCTTCTCTACAAGCCAACGCAACGCTCAGGGGCCGCAGAAGCTTTCCGAGGCTTCATCAATCTGTTTGACGATCACCTCGCACCCGATCTGCTGGAGAATCTGCAGCAACCCGTTGATCTGATTTGGGGACAGAAAGATCCTTGGGAACCTATCTCTGAAGCACAAGAGTGGGTCAAATGCTTCGGCTGCATTGATTCATTGACAATATTAGAAAAGGCAGGTCATTGTCCGCACGACGAAAGTCCAAACGAAGTCAACAAACAGTTGATAAACATACTTGAAAAGTATTAATTTAATACCAAAAGAATAACCGGCTTATCGTAAAGAACGTTGAAACTTGTCAGCTGCTAAAAGAATTCAGCAAGCGACATAAGCTTCAACCTGATCACTGAGACGTCGCAATCCAGCGAGGCCGTCACGCTCGAGGTTGCGAACACGATCTCTGCTGATGCCAATTACCCGACCGATGCCAGTGAGACTCATCGGATCCTCGCCGTCCATCCCGTAGCGCATCCGCAACACACGCTCCTGCA